>NZ_JBBCVW010000011.1:0-119492 GCF_037146215.1 Microbacterium sp. MMO-56 | reverse complement strand
TCGCCCGCCGGATCGCCCGCGGCTTCACCAACTACGACAACTACCGGCTCCGCATGCTCCTGATCGCCGGCGGACTTGACCCCCTCACCCCCACCTAGAATGCGCAGAGCCGGTTTGGGGTCGCGTGGTGTCGCCGTTCTCGAGGCGAGGCGACCGATGGCGACCCCGAACTTGCTCAAGCTGGGGCTAGGTGACCAGTGGCGACCCAGAACTTGCCGAGGTGGTGTGGATGCGGGCGTGCAGGGGGCAGCGACCTCATGGGTGCGCGCGTCCCGCCGGCCATCCATGTTCGGGGTCGCGTGTGGTCGCCCATCGCCGGGTTCGGGGTCTCGTGGTGTCGCCGTTGTCGGGGCGAGGCGACCAGTGGCGACCCCGAACATGCTCGAGCGAGGGTGAGGCGACCATTGGCGACCCCGAACTTGCTCGAGCGAGGGCGAGGCGACCAGTGGCGACCCCGAACGTGCTCGAGCCAGGGCGAGGCGACCAGTGGCGACCCCGAACATGAAGGCGGATGCCACGAGACGCGCCCCGGGCACGAGCCCCGCCCCGGGCACGAGCCCCGCTCCGGGCACGAGCCCCGCCCCGGGCAAGACCCCCGCCCCGGGCCGCCCCCGCCCTCCCCGGGCAAGAGCCCGGACCCCGGCCTGCCTCCGCTCTCCCCGGGTTCAGCCGACGTTCTCGGGGTCGCCGCCGAGCTGACCGATCGGGACGATGGGTCCGCCGTCGTCGGCACCCGTCTTACGGGCCCGGGCGATCGCATTGCCCACGTGGTAGATGACCAGCGCGGCCACCGTGCCGAGGACGATCGCACCGAAGCTGAGGTTCCCGAGGTCCATCGTGAACCCCGCGATCGCGATCACGAACGCCACGGCGACCGTGTACTGGTTCACCGGGCGCGAGAAGTCGACCTGGTTGTCGACCCAGATCTTGATCCCGATGACGCCGATCAGGCCGTAGAGCGCGGTCGTGACGCCGCCGAGCACGCCCGCCGGCATCGCGAAGATCACCGCGCCGATCTTCGGGGAGAAGGCCAGCAGCACGGCGAACGCGCCGGCGACCCAGTACGCTGCGGTGGAATAGACGCGGGTCGCCGCCATGACGCCGATGTTCTCGCCGTAGGTCGTCGTGCCCGATCCACCGCCGAGACCGGCGATCGTCGTGGCGAGCCCGTCCGCGAGAAGGGCGCGGCCGGTGCGGCGGTTGATCGACGGGTCGCCGGTCATGGTCGCGACGCCGCGGACGTGTCCGACGTTCTCGGCGATCAGCACCAGGATGACGGGCAGGAACATCGGCAGCATCGACCAGGCGTGCGCGTCGCCGAAGGCGGGCAGATGGAACTGGGGCAGGCCGATCCACGCGGCGCTCTCGACGCCGGAGAAGTCGATCCGCCCCGTGAAGGCCGCCACGAGGTAGCCGACGACCACGCCGAGGAAGATCGACACGCGTCCGAGGAACCCGCGGAACAGCACCGCGAACAGGATGCACGCGGCGAGCGTGATGACACCCAGCAGGGCATCCTGCTGGAAGTTCGACCACGCCACCGGCGCGAGGTTCAGCCCGATCAGGGCGACGATCGCGCCCGAGACGACCGGCGGCATGAGCTTCTCGATCCAGCCCGTCCCGGTCGCCTGCACGAGGAAGCCGACGCCAGCCAGCAGGATGCCCGTCACGAACACTCCGAGGAGCGCCTGACTGATCTGCTCACCGGTCTCGAGCGCCTTGCCGCCGCCCGGGCCGAGCGCCAGGATCGGCGCGATGAACGCGAACGACGACCCCAGGTAGCTCGGCAGGCGGTTGCCCGTCAGGATCAGGAAGAGGATCGTGCCGAGCCCCGAGAACAGCAGGGTCGTCGACACGGGGAACCCGGTCAGCAGCGGCACGAGGAACGTCGCGCCGAACATCGCCACGACGTGCTGAGCCCCGATCGCGATCGTCGCCGGCCATCCCAGCCGCTCGTGCGGCTTCACGACGGCGCCGGGCTCGACGGTGCGGCCGTCTCCGTGCAGGGTCCAGGTGGGCATGGTCGTGCTCCTCGATCATCGGGTGGGGCGTGGGGTGGGACGGGCGGATGCCGTCGCCAGGCTACCTGGGAGGAGCCTGTGAACGCCGCACGCGCGCCGGGAAAGACCACGCGTCGCGACCGAGGCCGCGCCCGGCCGACCCGCCCGAGGCGAGACCCGAGCCGGCGTACCCGTGCCACCCGTCCGCGACGGACGCCGACCGCTCAGGCGGTGAGCTTCTCGAGCAGCTCGCGGTACTTCGCCGCGGTCCGCTCGACGATCTCGGCCGGCAGCTCGGGCGGCGTGCCCTGCTGGTCCCAGGCGGCGGCGAGCCAGTCGCGCACGATCTGCTTGTCGAAGCTCGCCATCCGTTCGGCCGGAGTCGAGCCGGATGCCCAGGCCGTGGCATCCCAGTACCGCGACGAGTCGCTCGTGAGCACTTCGTCGGCGAGCGTCAGCACGCCGTCGGCATCCGTCCCGAACTCGAACTTCGTGTCCGCCAGGATGAGCCCCGCGGCCTCCGCCGTCGCGGCGGCACGGCGGTAGATCGCCAGCGACAGATCGCGCAGCTCGGCGGCGCGGTCGGCTCCGACCAGCTCCTCCGTGCGGGCGAACGAGATGTTCTCGTCGTGCTCGCCCATCGGCGCCTTGTACGCGGGGGTGAAGAGCGGTTCGGGCAGGCGGTCGCCGTCCTGGAGGCCCGCGGGCAGGGGGATGCCGCACACGGTGCCCTCGGCGACGTATTCCTTCCATCCGGATCCGGTGAGGTAGCCGCGCACGACGCACTCGATCGGCAGCATGTCGAGGGAGCGCACGACCATGGCGCGACCGGCGACCGCGTCGGGGATGAGCGAGACCAGGTCATCGGAGGTGTTCGCCTCGCCGTCTGGGCCGAGGGTCAAACGGTGGCTCGCGGCGAGGTGGTTCGGCACCCGCGGGCCGCCGTCCCCGCCGGCGAGCTGGTCGAACCACCACAGGCTCAGCGTCGTCAGGAGTTCGCCCTTGCCGGGGATGCCGGGGGAGAGCACGTGGTCGAACGCGCTCACGCGGTCGCTCGCGACGACCAGCAACCGCTCGTCCGAGCCCGGAGCGTCGCCCTGCGGGCGGTAGAGGTCGCGCACCTTGCCGGAGTAGACGTGGTCCCACCCGGGGAGGTCGGCGGCGGGTGCGGGGGCGGAGGCGTCGGTCACGCGTCCATTATCGCGGTGAAGCGGCTAGTGGTCGGGGCCCGGCGTCGCACGTCCTCCGCCCGCGCGCGGCTGATAACGTTCCCTCACCGGTGTAGGGCGGCGAAGCGGGGCGAGATGAGCGACAGGACGCGTCGACCGACGGTGAAGGAAGTGGCACGCCATGCGGGGGTGAGCCCGATGACGGTCTCGCGTACGCTCTCCGGCGGGGTCAACGTCAAGCCCGAGGTGCAGGAGTGCGTGCTCGCCGCGGTCGCCGAGCTGGGCTACCACCGCAACGAGAACGCGCGGAGCATCCGCCCCGGTCACTCCAGCGGGCTGATCGGCGTGGCGATCACCAACATCGCGAACCCGTACTACAGCACCTTCGCCCTGGGCGTGGAGGAGGAGGCGGCGCGCGCGGGGCGTCGGATCCTCCTCGGGAACACCTCGGAGGATGCGCGGCGCGAGGGGGAGCTCGTCTCCGACTTCCTGGGCCGCCGGGTCGACGGACTGATCGTCGTCCCCGCGGGCGGCGGCTCCGCGCACCTCGCGCATTCGCAGGCGCAGGGCGTCCCCGTCGTCCTCGCGTCCCGCCGGGTCGACGGTCTCGCGGCCGACAGCGTCGTCCTCGCGGATGAGGACGGAGCCCACCGAGGCGTCGCGATGCTGCTCGAGCGCGGGCACATCCGGGTCGGATACCTGGGCAATTCCCTGTCGATCTTCACCGGGCGGCGACGGCATGCCGGGTACCTGCGCGCCCTCGCGGAGCACGGCATCGCCGTCGACCCCGATCTCGTGCGCGGCGACCAGCAGTCGCTCGACCAGGCCCGCGACGCGACCCGCGCGCTGCTCGACCTGGAGGAGCCTCCGACGGCCGTCTTCTGCGCGAACAACCGGAACTCGATCGGCGCCCTGCGCGAGATCGCCCATCAGCTCGCGCACGGGCGGCGCGACGCGGCGCGCCTGCCGGAGATCGTGAGCTTCGACGACTTCGAGCTCGCCGAGCTCTCGCCGGTCCCCATCAGCGTGATCGACCACGACCCGCGCGAGCTCGGTCGCACCGCTGCCCGCCTGCTCCTCGATCGCCTCGACGACCCGACGGACGACGCCGCACCGCGCGAGATCGAGCTCGGCGTATCGCTGCGCACCGGCCTCGTGCCGTAGGGCGCGCCGTCGGCGTCGCGACCGCGACCGCTCGCGACCGTCCGGCGCCGCACTCCTGTGTTGACGTCGAAGCAGCTCATTGATATCGTTACCAACGCGGGACGAGGGAGCCTCATGGAACTGTGCATCGACTTCGGCGGGACGGAGATCAAGATCGTCGTCGCCGAGGGCGGGGCGGTCGTGGCCGCCGAGCACGTCGCCGTCGTCGGGGCGGAGGCCGACCTCGAGACGGGGGCCGACGCCGCGCGACGACTCTGCGCCCGCGAGGGCATCGAGCCCGACGCGGTGGGCATCGCCGTCCCGGGCGTGGTCGACGTCGCGAGCGGGCGGATGCTGCACGCGCACGAGAAGTACGGCTTCCTCGACGGCGTCGACCTGTCGGCGTGGGGGCGCTCGATCTTCGGTGCGCCCACCGTCGTGGAGAACGACGCGCGCGCCGCCCTCATCGGAGAGGTCGCGGCCGGGTCCGCCAGAGGCGCCCGAGACGTCGTCGCGGTCACCCTGGGTACGGGGATCGGCACCGCCGCGATGGTCGGCGGCGCGCTCGTGCGCGGACGATCCGGCCACGCCGGGATCCTCGGCGGACACGTCACCGTCGACCTGGACGGCCCCCGATGCGCCTGCGGCAACGTCGGCTGCGCCGAGGAGCTGGCCAGCGGACGCGCCCTGCGCGCGTTCGCGCCGCTCACGATGCGCGATCTGTTCGAGCGGGATCACACCGCGCAGCTGCGCGAACGGTTCCTGCGCGTATGGGGCGCCGTCGTCGTCACCCTGATCCGCGCGTACGACCCCGAGGTCGTCGTCCTCTCCGGGGGCGTCCTCCGCGCCGGGCGCGCCGTCTCTGAACCCCTGCGGGCGTATGTGGACGACCACACCTGGCCGTCGATGACCCCACCGCGTGTGGTCGTCGCCGCGCACCCCGAACTGTCCGTCGCCCGCGGTCTGAGCGTCCTGGCGCAGTCCGCGGCGAATCCCCTTCACCGACTGGAGGCGCAGTGAGCACCCCGATCAGCGACATGCACGACGGGCGGACCGATCGCGGCCGCTACGACACGCAGCCCACCGTCCCTCTTCCGGAGGGCGCGCGCATCCTCCGCGGCCCGGGCGCCTGGGTCGCGGCCGCGGAGCGGGCGGCACAGCGGTCGGCGTCTCCGGTCCTCCTGGTCGACACCTACCCGGGTGCCGATGTCGCCGCCGTCACGGAGCTCATCGAGGCGGCGCTGCCCGACTGGACCGTCGTCGACGTGACCTCGGCGGCGCTGCCCGCCGACGTCGTGGACGAGCTCATCGCGCCGAACCTCACCGACGACCGCGTGTTCGGGGTCATGGGCCACTTCGCGGTGGCCGACTTCTACGACCCGTCGCGCCTCGACGCGCTCGCGGCCGGGCTCGGAGCGCGCACGGTCGTGGTGGGCTGGGGAGCCCAGCTGGTCGCCGCGAGGCTGGCGGACCCACCCGTCACGGTGCTCGTGGACATGGCGCGGTGGGAGCTGCAGCTGCGGCAGCGCCGCGGCGCCCCCAACTGGCGTGCCGACAACGGCTCGGAGGACACCCTCCGCAAGTACAAGCGGGGCTTCTTCGTCGAGTGGCGCGTCGCCGATCGGCACAAGCGCACCTTCCTCGACACGGTCGACTTCGTCCTCGACGGCAACGCGATCGCTCCCGCCGAGCCGCATCCCGACGCGGCGCCGGCGGGGATGATCTCCGGTGCGGCGTTCCGCGGTGCGCTGCGCGGGGCGACCGCCCGTCCGTTCCGGGTCGTGCCGTTCTTCGACCCCGGGGTCTGGGGCGGACAGTGGATGAAGAACCTCATCGGGCTCGATCCCGCCAAGGACAACTACGCGTGGTGCTTCGACTGCGTGCCCGAGGAGAACTCCCTCCTGCTGGAGGGGGAGGGCGGCGTCGTCGAAGTCCCCGCGCTCGACCTCGTCTTCGCGCAGCCGGTGGGCCTGCTCGGCGCACGCACGTTCGCCCGGTTCGGTGCCGAGTTCCCGATCCGCTTCGACTTCCTGGACACGATGGACGGCGGCAACCTGAGCCTGCAGGTGCATCCGCTCACGGACTACATCCAGAACACCTTCGGCATGCACTACACGCAGGACGAGAGCTACTACGTGCTGGATGCCGGCGACGATGCGGTCGTCTACCTCGGGACCAAGACCGGCATCGATCGGGATGCCATGCTGCACGACCTCGAGGAGGCGCAGCGCGGCATCCGGCCCTTCCCCGCCGAGCAGTACGTCAACTCCTTCCCCGCGCGCAAGCACGACCACTTCGCCATCCCGGCCGGGACGGTGCACTGCTCCGGGGCGGACTCGATGGTCCTGGAGATCTCCGCGACGCCGTTCATCTTCACGTTCAAGCTGTGGGACTGGGGCCGCGTCGGGCTCGACGGGGTGCCGCGGCCCGTGCACCTCGACCACGGTGCCCGCAACATCCAGTGGGACCGCGACACGGCGTGGGTGGAGGAGAACCTCGTCGGCCGCGTGGATACGATCCACGACGACGGCGGGGTGCTCGAGGAGCGCACCGGGCTGCACGCGCTGGAGTTCATCGAAGTGCGCCGGCACTGGTTCGAGGAGGGTGCCGACCACGACACGGACGGTACGCTCAACGTCCTCAACCTCGTGGAGGGGGACGAGGTGCGCGTGGTGAGCCCGACGGGTGCGTTCGCGCCGTTCGTCGTGCACTACGCGGAGACGTTCATCGTGCCGGCCGCGGTGGGCGCGTACCGCATCGAGCGCACGGAGCGCTCCCGCAGTATCCGCTTCGCCACGGTGAAGGCGTACGTCCGCGGCACCCGCCGATCGGATGACTGAGATCGGCGTCGGATGAGCCCGATCTCTTGCACAGCATCATCCATCTTGATACGGTGAAAACCGCATCTGGTAACGATACCAAATGAACGAGGGAGTTCACATGACCACTCGACGCACGTTCGCCTCGGCGGCGGCCGGTCTTCTGATCGGCGCCGTCGCGCTCGCCGGATGCTCCGGGGGCCCCGGCCCCGCCACGACGGGGGAGACCACCGGCACCCTCGGCTTCTACACCGACAAAGCCGCCTGGAAGCCGGACTTCGAGTCGCTCAACGCGACCAGCGGGAGCGCCGCCGACATCACGCTCAAGACGACGGGCTACTCCGACGCGAACCAGTACGACGCCTTCATCAAGCAGTCCTTCCGCACGGACAAGTCCCCGGGCCTGTTCACGGGGCACACCGGTGAGTCCCTGAAGCAGCTCGTCGACGAGGGGCTCGTGGCCGAGACGACCGACATCTGGAAGAAGGCCATCGACGAGGGATGGGTGAGCGAAGACCTCGCGAAGAGCTACACCTTCGACGGGAAGCAGTACTGCGTCCCGATGAACATCGCCTACTGGATCATGTTCTACAACAAGAAGATCTTCGCCGACAACGGCGTCCAGGTGCCCACGACGTGGGGCGAGCTGAACGCGGCCGCGACCACTCTCAAGGCGGCCGGGGTGACCCCGTACTACCAGACGAGCACCCTGTTCACCTTCCCCTGGTTCCAGCACCTCGTCGCGTCGACGGACCCCGCCCTGTACAGCGGGCTGGCCGACGGCAGCGTGAAGTACACCGATCCGAAGATCGTCGCCATCATGAACACCTGGCTCGACGAGGAGAAGAAGGGCTGGTTCAGCGATGCGGGCAGCTCGACCGATCCCGCGGTGGCGCTGAAGCAGGGCGACTTCGCGATGATCGACTTCGGCACGTTCTTCGCGGGCAACCTGAAGAGTGCGGGCATGACGTCCGACGACTACGGCATGTTCGTCATCCCCGCCGTCAACGGCGACCTCGGCACGACCCCCGTCGCCGTGGAGTCCGGCCCCATGTGCACGGCGGAGAACTCGTCGCAGCGCGATCTCGGACTCGCCTACGCGCAGTGGTGGATGTCTCCGGACGCCCAGACCGCGTGGAACGCCGCGCACGGCGATGTCGCCTTCAACCCGAAGGCGACCGTGGCCGACCCCGCCCTCGCCGAGATCGGCACGGAGGTCTCCGGAAGCGGCTACTCCCTGTACGACCGATTCTTCGAGGCCATGCCGACGGAGATCGTCACGACCGCGATCGAGCAGTTCGGCGCCTTCGCCGCTAACCCGGGCGACCCGCTCCCGTTCCTCGAGAAGATCCAGGCCACGGCCGACAAGTACTGGGCAGGGCAGGGGTAACGCGGCGCATGGCGCACCAGAGGACCCCGTACCAGTGGTCCGCCCGGGGCTTCATCGCCCCGGGCGTGATCCTCGTGGCCGTGCTCCTGTACCTCCCGCTGCTGTGGACGGTGTTCCTCAGCTTCACGCGGTACAACGGGCTCGGCAGCCCCGAGTGGATCGGCCTCGACAACTACGTCGAGATGTTCACCGACCCCGACTTCGTCGGATCCGCGCTGAACACCGTGCTCTGGGTGATCGGCACGCTCGTCATCCCCGTCGGCATCGGGCTCACGATCGCCCTCCTGACCTGGAACCTCTCGGGCGGGATCTGGCTGCGCCTGCCCTTCCTGATCCCGTACGCGCTGTCGGGTATCGGCGTCGGCGTCATCTGGTCGTTCATCCTCTCGTCCGGGGGAGCGCTGGATCAGGCGCTCGCGCTCGTCGGCGTGACCGATCCGCCGCGCTGGCTGCTGGATGCCCCCCTCAACACCGTGGTCATGATCATCGCGTCGGCCTGGCAGGGCGTGGGGGTGAACGCGCTGCTGTTCACGATCGGCCTGCAGGCGATCCCGAAAGAGCCCCTCGAAGCCGCGCGGATCGACGGCGCGGGCGGGGTGCGGCTGTTCACCGGCATCCTCTGGCCCATGCTGCGCCCGCTCACCGCGGTCGTCGTGGGGCTGTCGATCGTGGCCAGCCTGAAGACGTTCGACATCGTCTGGGGCATGACCAAGGGCGGCCCGGGCACGGCCTCCGAGACCCTCGCGCTCACGATGTACAAGGACACCTTCGTCAACAGCGACTACGGACTGGGATCGGCCATCGCCGTCTTCCTCACGGTCATCACGCTCGTCGCCTCGATCCTCTACCTGCGTCAGCAGCTGTCCCCGAAGAACGAGATCTGACATGACGAAGATCCTCCGCATCGGCGTCCTCGTGGTCCTCGGCCTCGTGTGGCTCCTCCCCGCGTACCTCCTGGTCGTCAACGCCATGAAGGACCCGACGACCTTCTCGACCCGAGAGGCATGGGTCCCCACCGATCTCCATCTCGTCGAGAACTTCGCCTCGGCGATCGCTCTCTCGGGCCTCGGCGACAGCATCCTCAGCACCACTCTGTACGCGGTGGTGGCGCCGGCCGTCGCCGTCGCCGTCGGCGCGGCCGCCGGGTTCGCGATCGTCGCGCTGCGGCTGCGGCACGGCTTCGCGTGGTTCGTCGTCATCTTCGGGGGCACGGTCTTCCCCCTGCAGATGGTGCTGCTCCCGCTGTTCGACGCGTACTCGCGCACGTCGCTGTTCGACACGCGGGTCGGGATGATCCTCATCTACACCGCGATCTCGATCCCGTTCGCGGCCTTCGTCATGCGCAACTTCTTCACCGGAGTCGCCTACAACGTCTTCGAGGCCGCGGTCCTCGACGGAGCCACGACCTGGCGGATCTTCACCCGGATGTATCTGCCGATGGCATCCAGCGCCCTCGTCGCGATCTTCATCCTGCAGGCGACGTTCGTGTGGAACGATCTGCTGCTCGGACTCACCCTGAGCCAGTCCGACGACATCCGTCCGATCATCACGACCCTCTCCGGGATGCAGAGCACGTACGGCGGTGCGCAGATGTCGGTCGTGCTCGCCGCCGCGCTGCTGGTGTCGCTGCCGACGGTCATCCTCTTCCTCTGTACCCAGAGATTCTTCGCCAAGGGCCTCGCGCTCGGGCAGTACTGAACCGAAAGAGACCGATGACCTCCGCGATCCCGACCGTGCACGACCTGGCCGCAGACCCGGTGACCCACCACGACGACGACATGATCGCGCCCTCGGGGCTGACGAACATGCTCGGGACGGTGCGGGTCGACCACGATCCGACCGCGATCACGGCGGTGCAGTTCCCGCCGGTGTCGCAGGGGCTGACCCAGACCGCGGCGCTGTTCGTCGACGGCCGGCTGTTCGCCTCGTACGGCGTCCCCGTCACGCACGAGTGGCGGCCCGACCGCGTCGTCCGCCGAGCCCGCCTGGACGACCTCGAGATCGTGACGACCACGGTCTGCGTGCCCGGGCGAGCCGCCGTCGTGATCGACATCGCGGTGCGCGCGCTCGGGGAGTCCGAGCGGCGTGTGCGGATCGGCCTGTCCGCGGCCGCGCGCGTCACCCGAGCCGCGACCGCCTGGCTCGACGCGGAGTCGCCGTCCGGTCTCGATCGCGCGGAGCTGAGGGGCGAGCGGATCGTGTTCTCGTCACCCGACGGCGCGGCGTGGAGCGTGCAGGGGATCGTCGGCGGTCGGGCGGCCCTCAGCGGGGTGGCCGAGCCGTCCCATCCGTTCGACACCGGCATCGGCGGGAACGGGCGCGGCGGCGACCTGACGATCGACCTCGCGGTGCCCGCCGGCGGTGTCGCGCACGCCGGCTACGTCCACGCCCTCGGTGTCGAGGAGAGCGAGGCGGAGTCGACCTACGCCGCCGTCGCGGCGGACGTGCGCGGGGCCGCGGCGGCCGCCGAGGCGTTCTGGAACCACCAGCTCGCCGCGGCCTTCTCTCCCCAGAACGATGAGTTCAGCGGGGCGCTCCCCGTGCTGGAGACCACGTCCGCGCCGCTCCGCCGGATCTACTGGTGGGCCGTGCTCGGTGTGATCTGGTTCCGCCGCGACTTCCCCGGCAACGTGCTCGGGCGCTCGTACGACACCCTGATGCCGAACTACTGGGGGACGACCACCTTCATCTGGGACTACAGCCTCAGCTCCCTGAGCCATGCCCTCCTCGATCCGGGCGAGATGCGCGCGCAGCTCCGGCAGTGGATCACCCTCGACATCCACTCGCACTTCGGGACGTCCTCGCTCACCGGAGGACCGGTGGGGCGCTGGTACTCCGTCAACGACTACGCCATGACCCGGCTCGTGCACGACTACGTCCGGTTCACCGGCGACGTCGCCTTCCTGGGCGAGACGATCGCGGGCGTCACTGTCTCTCAGTGGGTGCGCGCGTGGGCGACCGCGTGGCGGGAACGGCGGGGGGCGGGCCCCCTCGCCGACTACGGCGAGATCGACAACCTCCTCGAGTGCGTGAGCTCGTACACCCACGAGGTGGCGAGCCTCAACGCCGCCAACGTCTGGAGCATGCGGGCGGCGGCCGAGCTGGCGGAGCTCGCGGGGGAGGGAGAGCTCGCGCCGGAGCTGCGCGCCGACGCGGATGCCCTCGTGGGAGCCGTCGTCGAGCGCTACGTCCCGGACGAGGGCGTGTTCCAGGCCGGACAGCCCGACGGCACCCTCCTCACGGTGCGCCACTGCTATGACTTCAGCGTGGTCGGGACGACCATCGCGGACGATCTCTCCCCCGACGTCCGTGCGGGGATGGTGGCGTTCTTCCGCCGCGAGCTGCAGACGGAGAACTGGATGCGCGCCCTGTCGCCCTGGGACCCCGATGCGAGCTACAGCGTGCGCCCGGACCACCAGTGGAACGGTGCGTACCCGGCGTGGCCCGCGGATGCGGGGAGGGCGCTCGCGGCTCTCGGCGCGGGCGAGGTGCTCGTCGACTGGGTGGAGGGCTTGTCGCGCTCGGCCAACCAGGGCCCCATGGGGCAGGCGCACTTCGTAGACGAGGCGGTGCCGTCGATCAACGGGGGTGCGCGCAAGGCGCCCCCGCAGCTCCCGTACATCATCGACTGGGCCTGCTCGTCCTCGGGCGCATGGGTCGAGCTCGTCATCGAAGGCCTGTTCGGCGTCACCGTCGACGCCGGCGGGAGGGTGCGCGCCGGGGGGTGCGTACGCGCCCTGGACCCGCGGGCCGTGCTGCACGGCCTGCGGGTCGGGGACACCCGGTACGACGTCCACGCGGACGGCCGCGTGGAGGTCGTCGCCCCCACCGGGTGAGCGGCGCGGTCGAGTCGCCGACGTCATGATCACGAAGGAGTGGATATGAGAACCGTCCCCATCGCCGCCGCGCTCGCGACGATCGCCCTCACCGCCGGCCTCGGCTCCGGCGCGTCACCGGGCATCGCGGACGATCGCCTCCCCGCGCATCCGGGCCCGCGCCACTGCACGCTCGTCGACCGGACGCTCGAGGCGAGCGTGCGTATCGACACCGGCCGGACGGAGGCGTTCGCCGCCTACGGCGATTCCGGACAGGGATGGACGGGCGGCGACAGCACCTTCTCACTCCCGCTCGGACGGGGGGCCACGGGATGGTTCTTCTCCGACACCTTCCTCGGCCAGGTCGAGGCGGACGGCTCCCGGCCCGCCGATTCCCCGTTCGTCAACAACTCCGTGGTCGTCGAGGATCGCCGGGGGCGGTTCTCGACCGTCACCGGCGGGACCCCCGCCGATCCGACGGCGGTCGTCCCGCCGCCGCGCGAGGGGAGCTGGTACTGGATCGGCGATCCGGCCGCCGGCCCGCGGGGGACCGTCCAGGTTCCCCTCCTGGAGTTCACGAAGACCGGATCGGGGCAGTGGGACTTCGCCTGGACGGCGAACCGGCTCGCCACGCTCGACCGGGACACGCTGCGCGTGGCATCCCTCGTCGACCTTCCCTCGGCCACCGGGATCAACTGGGGCTCGTGGACGCTGGAGGACGGGCGCTTCACCTACGTGTACGGCATCGCCGACCCGGGCGGGGTCCGATCGGCCTACGTCGCCCGCGTGGAGAGTCGGCAGGGCCTCGCCGGGACGTGGGCGTACTGGAACGGCTCGGACTGGTCGGCGGCGGAGGGCGACGCGACACCGGTCGTGCCGTACGTGGCGAACGAGTTCAGCGTCGCACCCTTCCGCGACGGGTATCTGCTTGTCACCCACGACACCTCCGAGCTCTTCGGCTCTCGCATCGTCGCGCGTACGGCCTGCTCGCCCACCGGGCCGTTCACGGATCCGGTGGAGCTCTATCGGACACCGGAGACCGGTGCCGCCGGCAGCTACGCCGACGCCGACGTCTACACCTACAACGCGCACGAGCACCCGGACCTCCGACGCGGCGACCGGCTCCTGGTCACCTACAACGTCAACTCGTTCGACAACGTCGGCGACGTGTACGACGACGTGTCGATCTACCGGCCCCGGTTCTTGGAGGTGCGGCTCACGGTGCGCCCGTAGCGGGCCCGTGGCCGCCGTGCGCCGCGCGGCGCCCTGACCGCCCCCTCCCGCTCAGCGGGGGGTGATGTCGTCGACGAAGGAGAAGGCTTCGGCGATCACCGTCGGCCAGAGGTCGAGGGCGTCGGGGCCGACGAGGACCCACTCGCGCATCGCGCGATCGCGCATCGTCATCCGCTCGGCTCTGCCGGAGGCGTCGAACTCGCTCACGCGCGCCTCGGGCAGCTTCGCGATGAGGCTCTGCCCGGAGGCGAGGAAGGCGAAGACCTTGCCGCGGATGCGCAGGCCCTCGCTGCCGAACATCGGACCGATGTCGACGCCCGGGAGCACCATGTACTCGGCGGCGATGTCGTCGAACACGGCGCGCGGATCCTCGGTCATGGACCGACAGTAGCCGGACGGCCGCGATCGTTGTATAGTCCATCTGGACTAATCGATACGGAGTACTCCATGAAAGACCCGCTGGCCCGGCTGACCCCGCTCGGGGTGGTGCTGCTCGCCCTCCTCCGGGAGGACCCGATGCACCCCTACGAGATGATGCGTCTGATGCGCCACCGGCAGGATCACCGGATGGTCCCGTTCACCAACGGCACGGTGTACCACACCGTCACGCGGCTGGA
Source organism: Microbacterium sp. MMO-56 (assembly GCF_037146215.1). Classification (NCBI taxonomy): domain Bacteria; kingdom Bacillati; phylum Actinomycetota; class Actinomycetes; order Micrococcales; family Microbacteriaceae; genus Microbacterium; species Microbacterium sp. MMO-56. The sequence goes on along the minus strand of NZ_JBBCVW010000011.1, from coordinate 105,306 downwards.
GAAGTGCGGGCTCATCGCGGAGGTCGGGGTCGATCGCGACGGCAATCGTCCCGAGCGCACGACGTACGCTCTGACGGATGCCGGCAACGCCGCCATCACGGACTGGGTGCGTCGTGAGCTGCCGAGCCTCGGACGCTCCGCCGAGTTCCGTGTCGCGCTCGCCGAGGCGCACAACCTCGGCCGTGACGAGGTGCTGACCCTGCTGCGGACGCGGCTGGCGGCCCTCGCCGTGGAATGCGGCGAGTACCGTGATGCGCTCGCCGGCGCACGGGGCAATGCCTCGCTGGAGCAGTACCTCATCGAGGCCGACCGGCGCAGTGTGCTGCTCCAGGCCGACCACGACTGGCTCGCCGCCTTCATCGAGCGGCTGGCCCGACCCGACTTCGTGTGGGGAACACACGAGAAGACCGACCGTTATCTGGCTCAGAGAGAGGCCGCACGGCAATGACCGAATCCACCACCTCGTCCCGGCAGGCGAAGCCCCCCACCGGGAGCGTGCCCGCCGCCCACAGCCCGTGGCCCGCCCTGTGGGCGCTCGTCATCGGGTTCTTCATGATCCTCGTCGACACGACGATCGTCTCTGTCGCGAACCCCGCGATCAAGGCGGCTCTCGACCCGAGCACCAACAACCTCGACAACGTCGTGTGGGTCACCTCCGCGTACCTCCTGGCCTACGCCGTCCCGCTGCTGATCACGGGACGCCTCGGCGATCGCTTCGGGCCGAAGCGGATCTACCTGATCGGCCTCGCGATCTTCACCCTCGCCTCGCTCGGCTGCGGCTTGTCGTCGAGCCTCGAGATGCTGATCGTCTTCCGCGCGATCCAGGGCGTCGGGGCATCCCTCATGACGCCGCAGACGATGGCCGTCATCACCCGCACGTTCCCGCCGAGCAAGCGCGGCGCGGCGATGGGCCTGTGGGGTGCCACCTCGGGCGTCGCGATGCTCGTCGGTCCGCTGGCCGGCGGTCTGCTGGTAGACGGCTTCGGGTGGGAGTGGATCTTCTTCGTGAACCTCCCGGTCGGTGTGATCGGCTTCGTGCTGGCGTGGATGCTCGTGCCGAACCTCGAGACCCACGAGCACCGGTTCGACATGGTCGGCGTGTTCCTCAGCGCGATCGGGCTGTTCCTCATCGTGTTCGGCCTGCAGGAGGGCGAGCACTACGACTGGGCCGGCTGGATCTGGACCATGATCGGTGCGGGCATCGTCGTCATGGCGCTGTTCATCTGGCAGCAGTCCAAGACGAAGAGCGAGGCGCTCGTGCCGCTGGAGCTCTTCCGTGACCGGAACTTCTCGGTCGCCAACATCGGGATCGCGACCGTCGGCTTCACGGTCACGGCCATGTCGCTGCCGATGATGTTCTTCTACCAGCTCGCGCGCGGGCTCACCCCGACCGAGGCGGCGCTGCTGCTCATCCCGATGGCGATCCTCGCGGGCGTCCTCTCGCCGATCGCGGGGCGCATCCTCGACCGCGTCGACCCGCGGGTGCTGCTCGTGCCCGGGCTGCTGCTGACGACGATCTCGCTGCTCTGGTACGCGTCGCTGATGAACCCCGACAGCGAGACCTGGATGTTCCTGCTGCCGTCGGGCCTCATGGGCATCGCGCAGGCGGGGATGTGGGGGCCGCTCGCAACCACCGCGACCCGCAACCTCGCGCCGCGTCAGGCCGGGGCGGGATCGGGCATCTACAACACGACCCGCACGATCGGCTCGGTGCTGGGGTCGGCGGCGATCGCCGCGTTCATGCAGAACCGGCTGACGGCGAACCTGCCCGCGGCGGGCGGCGCGGGCGGTGAGTTCGGCTCGGGGAAGCTGCCCGACGTGGTCATCCCGGGGTTCTCGACCGCGATGGCGCAGACGATGCTCCTGCCCGCGGCGGTGATGCTGATCGGTGTCGTGGCCGTGCTGTTCATGCAGCGTCCCGCCCACCTCGTCAAGCGCTGACGGCAGGCGTCAGGCCGCAGGCCTCAGGTCTCAGGCCTTAGGCCGCGAGACCGCCCGAATACACGGGTTTCGTCCCCGGAACGTGACATTCGGGCGGTCTCGCGTTGCCACGGAATCAGGTAGTCCCGGAAAGGGATCGTGCTCCTCATGACTGTTCTGCTGACCGTTCAACTCGTCCTCGCGGGCCTGCTCGCCGGCGAAGAGCTCATCGTTCGCTGGGGCATCCAGCCGGCGATCTCCTCCCTCCCCGACGACGCCCACGTGCGAACGCGCATCGCTCTGGTGAGAAGGCTCAAGGTGGTGGTGCCCATCCTGATGGTGCCCACTCTGCTGGCCTCCGTGGCGCTCGTCATCGCCGCCGGCGGCGCTGACGGCTTCGCCTGGCGCATCGCCGGCATGGCGGCGATGGTCGTCTTCGCACTGTCGTCGTTCCTCGGCACCGTGCCGATCAACATGGGCGTCAACGACTGGGATCCCGCCGCCCCTCCCGCGAACTGGCGTCACGTCGTCACCCGGTGGGAGCGCATCGACGTCCTGCGCTCGAGCGCAGCCGCCGCCGGTTTCATCCTGTTCACCGTCGCCCTCGTCGCCCAGCTCGGATGACCGGCGGGACGTCTCCTGACCGTGGTGGTGACAGCTACCCCGCGAGACCGCCCGAATGGACGGGTTTCGCCCCCGGAACGTGACATTCGGGCGGTCTCGCGTGCCCCGGGCGCGTGCCCCGGGCGGGGTGTCAAGGGGGGTCGACCGACCGGGACGGGGGCGGTTAGCGTCGGGGGATGAGAAACGCAGCCCCGATCGCTCTGCTCGCCTGCGCACTCGCGCTGGCCGGATGCTCCGCAACGGAGACCGGCGACCCCACCGACGCCCCGGATTCCGCCGGCGCGGTCGCGGAACCGACTCCGACCCCCACGCGCACGCTCCCGACTCCCGAGGCGGAACCGGATCAGGCGGGGATCGCGGTCTTCACGGGCGAACCCGGCAGCAGCATGGCGTCCACCACGGGCCCCGCCCTCCTCGGCGAGGCCTTCACGATCGAGGCCGCCTGCGAGGGGGATTCCTTCGCCTACCGCGTCCTCACGGCGGATCCCTCCGACTCCGGACGCACTCTGCTCACCGGCACGATCGACTGCGCCGATCCCGCCTCGTCCTTCATCGCGAGCCCCGGTTACCGTGGACCGGTGCAGGTCTCGTTCGTCCGCACCGACTCCGTCACCGCGGCCTGGGTGCGGGTCATGAACGTCGACCCGCCGTTCTGATCCCCGTCAGTCCGCGACGAGCGCGGCGATGTCCGACCGGAAGTGCGCGCCCTCCAGCGAGATCTCGGCGAGGGCGGCGTAGGCGCGTGCACGCGCCGTCGCGAAGGTGTCCCCGGTCGCGACGACGTTGAGCACGCGTCCGCCGGTCGCCACGAGCCGGCCGTCGCGTTCGGCGGTCGCGGCGTGTGCGATGTGCACGCCGGGGTGGGATGCCGCGGCGTCCGCGCCCTCGATGACGCGGCCCGTGATCGGGCTCTCCGGGTATCCCGCGCTCGCGAGGACGACGGTGATGGCGGCCGTGTCGGCGAAGGTCGGGGCAGGCTCGTCCTCGAGGTGGCCGCCGGCGGCCGACATCAGCAGGCGCGACAGCGGACTCGTCATCCGCGCGAGCACGACCTGGGTCTCGGGGTCGCCGAAGCGCGCGTTGAACTCGATCACCTTCACGCCGTCGTCGGTGAGGATGAGCCCGGCGTACAGCAACCCGATGAAAGGTGTCCCTTCGGCATCCAGGGTCCGGATGACGGGCTCGGCGACCGTGCGGGTGACCTCCTCGACGAAGGCTTGCTCGCTGCCGAAGCGCTCGGCGAGCCAGGGCAGCGGCGAGTAGGCGCCCATGCCGCCGGTGTTGGGGCCGGCGTCGCCGTCGTAGGCGCGCTTGAAGTCCTGGGCGGGGCTCAGGGCGCGCACGGTGTCGCCGTCGCTGACGAAGAAGAGCGAGACCTCCGGCCCGGAGAGGAACTCCTCCACGAGGACGGGACCCGTCGGCAGATACGCCTCCGCGTGGGCGAGGGCGGCGGCGCGGTCGTCGGTGACGACGACGCCCTTGCCTGCCGCGAGGCCGTCCGCCTTCACGACGTAGGGCGCGCCGAAGTCGTCCAGGACGGCGGTCGCCTCGGCCAGGGTCGCCGCCCGGACCGCGCGGCCGGTCGGCACGCCCGCGGCGTCCATGATCCGCTTCGCGAAGGCCTTCGAACCCTCCAGCTGGGCGGCGGCGCGACCGGGGCCGAACACGGGGATGCCGCGCTCGCGGAGCGCGTCGGCGACGCCGGCCACGAGGGGGGCCTCGGGGCCGACGATCACGAGGTCGATCTGCGCGTCGTTGGCGTAATCCGTGACCTGGGCCGGATCCTCGGCGACGAGCCCCTCGACGATCGTCGCGTCGGCGGCGATGCCCGCGTTGCCGGGGGCGGCGAAGAGCTCGTGACCGTCGCCCTCCGCCTTCAGGGCGAGGAGGATGGCGTGCTCGCGGGCACCGGAACCGAGGACGAGTATGCGCACCCGGTCAGCCTACCGAGGGTGTGGCGCGGCCTCGCGGTTCACATCTCCGGAATGCCGTGACCCCGCGGCGGTCCGTGCCGCGTGCTGCCGCGGTGCGGCGGGGGCCGGGGGCCCGTTCTTCCGGAGTTGTGAACGGGCTACCGTGGAGACATGGCCCGCAGGATCTCGACCGACGACGGCCGTGCCGCCCTGGCCGCCGTCGACGCCGCCCGCGCTGACGGCGCGGCACCGGCCCGCCCCGATCTCGCGGCGGCGGTGCGCTACCTGTTGCAGCTGCTCGCCGAGAAGGCGCCGGGCAACACGGTCGAGGTGCGGGTTCCGCCGTTCGGCGCCGTCCAGGTGATCGAGGGGCCCCGGCACACCCGCGGCACGCCGCCGAACGTCGTCGAGACGGATGCCGACACGTGGATCGACCTCGCGCGAGGGGTCGAGGAGTGGTCGGACGCCCTCGCTGCCGGTCGCATCCTGGCGTCGGGCACCCGCGCCGATCTCGCCGGGCTGCTGCCGCTGCGCCCCTGATCCCGCCTCAGACGGTGACGACGATCTTGCCGCGGGTGTGGCCCTCCTCGAGCGCGGCGTACGCGGCCGCTCCCTCGTCGAGCGGATAGGTCGCGGCGATCTCGACCCGCAGCTCGCCGTCGGCGACGAGCCGGGCGAGCTCGCCCAGCTGCGCGGCGTCGGGTCGCACCCAGACGTAGTGCCCGCCGAACTCGGTGCGGGCGCGGGCGTCGGCGATCGAGACGACGGTGCCGCCGTCGGCGAGCAGCGCCGGGACGCTGTCGAGCGACGCGCCGCCCGCGAAGTCGACGATGACGTCGTACCCCTCCGGGGCGAGGGCGCGCGCGGCCGCCTCGAGCCCGTCGCCGTACGAGACGGGTTCGGCGCCGAGGTCGCGGAGGTAGTCGTGGTTGCGCTCCGATGCCGTGCCGACCACGCGGGCGCCTCGGCGCGCGGCGAGCTGCACGCCGATGGATCCGACGCCGCCGGCGGCTCCGTGGATGAGCACGGTCTGTCCGTCCCGCACGCCCGCGCGGTCGAGGGCCTGCAGTGCGGTGAGGCCCGTGAGGGGGAGCGCCGCGGCCTGCTCGAAGGAGAGGCCGTCGGGCTTGTGCGTCGCGGTGCGCACGGGCACCGGCATGAACTCGGCGAGCGAGCCGTGTTCGACGACGTCGGCGCGGGCGTACGCGAGGACGGCGTCGCCGACGGCGAACTCCGGGGTGTCGAGCCCGGTCTGCTCGACGATGCCGGCAACGTCCCACCCGGGCACGGCGGGAAGCCGGGTGTCGAGGAGCCCGCGCAGGTAGCCCTCGCGGATCTTGTAGTCGACGGGATTGATCCCCGCCGCGACGACGCGGACGACGAGCGTGTCGGGGCCGTTGTGCGGCCGCTCCTGCTCCGTCAGGTGGAAGCGGTCGTTGCCGCCGAACTCCGAGTAGACGAGTGCCTTCATGCTGCGTGCCAACCGGCGCCCCGGCGCCGGCATTCCCCCGCCCGCCGACGCCCTCGCGCGCGAGGTGGGACAATGGGGGGATGACCGAGTCGGCGCAGCACCGCATCGAGACCGCGCACGTGCGCCGCAGTCCGCGCTACACGATGTTCTTCCTCGTCGGCGCGATCCTGGGGGCGCTCACGGCCCTCGCCCTGACGTTCGGCTTCCACGGGTCGGAGCAGGCGAGCCCCACGACGCAGGCGCAGTACTCCGTGTCCCAGGTCTTCGGGTTCCTGTGCCTCGTCTGCATCCCCGTCGGCATGGCGCTGCTCGGTGCCGTCGCGCTGGTCATCGACCGGCGGATGTCCCGCCGCGCGCGAGAGGTGCGGATCGACCACGAACGGGTTCAGGTCCACCGGCCCGACGACGAGCCCGACACGACCCTCCCCGCGTGATCCCCGCGTAGCGCCCGGCCGTCGCGCTCAGGCGATGTCGGCGATGACGGGGCCGATCGCCGCGTCGAAGGCCACGACGTCGCTGCGCAGCGAGTCGGTGACGGCGATGGTGAGGGCGCCGATCCACCACACCCCGCGCTGGGTGAGCGGGAGCACCTGGACGTTGAGCTCGAACGAGTGCGCGCGCCGCCCGGCCTGCCGCTCGTGCTGGGCGATGGCACTCGCGTACGCGCGGTAGGAGGCTCCGGTGCCGATCCCGGCGCGATAGCGCGCGTGCGCCGCGCGGGCGTAGTCGACGGCCTCGGCGCCGAGGGGGGCGATGGCCTCCGCCAGCTCGGCGAAGCCCTCCGTCGGGAGCGCCACGAGTGTGTCGAACTCCTCGACGAGCTCGAGGGGGACCGGTGACGGATGCGCCTGGGGTTCCACCGTCATCTCCCAGTACGAGCGCCACTGGCGGTCGAGACTCGTCGTGTCGGTGAACTCGTCCGGACGGTCCACCGGCGCGCCCCGGAGCTCCGGCAGCTCCTCCGGGAAGCGCACGCCGAGGGCCTGGCGCACGTAGAGCGCGACCAGGACGGGCACGCCGGCGTCCTCACGCACGACCCACTCCGGTGCTCCCGCCGCTGCCATGCCGCCATCCTAGGGACCCGGCGCCGGCGCGAGATCGGATCCGCCGGGCGTCCCGCGGCCGGCGGGACCTGCGCAGGGGTGGCGGGCCGGTAGTGTGGGGGTGTGGCCCAGCCCCCACAGAACCCCTATTCCGAAGCCGGCGTCGACACCGCGGCGGGCGATCTCGCCGTCGAGTTGATGAAGTCGGCCGTTCGCCGCACCCACGGCCCCGAGGTCCTCGGCGGTGTGGGCGGGTTCGCCGGACTGTTCGACGCCTCGGCGCTGCGCACGTACGCGAAACCGCTGCTCGCCACGAGCACCGACGGCGTGGGCACGAAGGTCGCCATCGCGCAGGCCCTCGACATCCACGACACCATCGGTCAGGACCTGGTCGGCATGGTGGTCGACGACATCGTCGTCGTCGGTGCGCGCCCCCTCTTCATGACCGACTACATCGCGTGCGGCAAGGTCGTGCCCGACCGGATCGCGGGCATCGTACGCGGCATCGCCCTCGGCTGCGAGCTGACCGGGACGGCCCTCGTCGGCGGCGAGACGGCCGAGCACCCCGGACTGCTGGGCCCGGACGACTACGACGTGGCGGGCGCCGCGACGGGTGTCGTCGAGGCGGACGAGGTCCTCGGTGCCGAGCGCGTGCAGGACGGCGACGTCGTGCTCGCCCTGGCCTCCAGCGGCCCGCACTCCAACGGCTACTCGCTCATCCGCCACATCGTGAGCCGGAACGGCGTCGCGTATGGTGCGGATGCGCCGGACTTCGGCCGCACGTGGGGCGAGGAGCTCCTCGAGCCCACGCGGCTGTACACCCTGCCGTTGCTGCGCCTGCTCGATCGGGTGCCCGGCGCCGTCCACTCCCTCAGCCACGTCACCGGCGGCGGCATCGCCGCGAACCTCGCGCGCGTCCTGCCGCAGGGCACCTGGACCGAGGTCGACCGGTCCACCTGGTCGCCCGCGCCGGTGTTCCGCGTGCTGGCCGACCTCGGCGCCCTGCGCCTGGAGGACACCGAGGGCACATGGAACCTCGGGATCGGATTCCTCGCGGTCGTCGCGGCGGATCGGGCGGATGCGGCCGCGGACGTGCTGCGCGCCGAGGGCATCGCGACCTGGCAGGTCGGCGTCGTCCGCACGGGCACGCCGCCCGAGGACGGCCACGGACACTTCGAGCAGGGCGCGAAGGGCGTCGACGGGGGCGCCGTGCGTCTCGTCGGCTCGTACGCAGAAACGGACTGAGCTACCCCACATGTGCGGAATCGTCGGCGTCGTCGGGCGCGGCCCGGTCAATCAGGAGATCTACGACTCGCTCCTGCTGCTGCAGCACCGAGGACAGGACTCCACGGGCATCGCCACCGCGGAGCGCAGCGGCGTCTTCCACCTGTTCAAGGCCAAGGGGCAGGTGCGCGAGGCGTTCCGCACGCGCGACATGCGCGCCCTCCTGGGCAACATCGGGCTCGGCCACGTGCGCTACGCCACCAAGGGCACCGCCTCGAGCGAAGAAGAGGCCCAGCCCTTCTACGTCAACGCGCCGTACGGCATCGTCCTCGTGCACAACGGCAACCTCACCAACACGCGCGAGCTCACCCAGGAGCTCTTCCGCACCGACCGGCGCCACCTGAACACGAGCTCGGACACCGAGCTGCTGGTCAACGTCCTGGCGAACGAGCTGCAGGCATCCATCTCCGGCCTCGAGCTCGACCCCGCGCAGGTCTTCCAGGCGGTCTCCCGCGTGCACGAGCGCGTGGAGGGCTCCTACGCCGCGATCGCGCTCATCGCAGGCTACGGCCTGCTCGCCTTCCGCGACCCGTTCGGCATCCGCCCGCTGATCCTGGGCACGCGCCGCCACGACGACGGCCACTACGAGTGGACGGTCGCCTCGGAGTCGCTCGTCCTCGAGAACGGCGGCTTCGAGGTCGTCCGCGACGTCGAGCCCGGCGAGGCCGTGTTCATCGACCTCGACGGGAACCTGCACACGCGGCAGTGCGCCGCGGATCCGAAGCTGGTCCCGTGCTCGTTCGAGTACGTCTACCTCGCACGGCCCGACTCGGTCATGAACGGCATCTCGGTCTACGAGGCCCGGCTGCGCATGGGCGAACGCCTCGCCGACACGATCGCCAAGTACACGCCCGCCGGGGCGATCGACGTGGTCATGCCGATCCCGGACTCCTCGCGCCCCGCGGCGATGCAGGTGGCCCGCAAGCTCGGCATCGAGTACCGCGAGGGCTTCTACAAGAACCGCTACGTCGGCCGGACGTTCATCATGCCCGGCCAGGCCGTGCGCAAGAAGAGCGTGCGCCAGAAGCTGAACGCGATGTCCAGCGAGTTCAAGGGCAAGAACGTCCTGCTCATCGACGACTCGATCGTCCGCGGCACGACCTCCAAGGAGATCATCCAGATGGCCCGCGACGCGGGCGCGAAGAGCGTCACCTTCGCCTCCGCCGCGCCGCCCGTGCGCTATCCGCACGTGTACGGCATCAACATGCCCTCGCGGCACGAGCTCGTCGCCCACGGCCGGACGATTCCCGAGATCGCCGCCGAGCTCGGGGCGGACTACATGGTCTACCAGGAGATCGACGACCTGAAGGCCGCGATCCTCGAGGGAGCGCCCGACGTCGAGGACCTCGACATGAGCTGCTTCGACGGGCGCTACATCACCGGCACGGTCAGCGAGGAGTACCTCGCCTGGGTCGAGGGCTCGCAGGAGAGCTGACCGATCCCCGTCCGCCCGGGGCGGGCCTAGGCTGGATCGGGTGACGCTCCCTCCGACCCGGCCGCTGTGGCGGGGGCGCACTCTCGCTCTGCTCGGCATCGTCCTCGTCGCGTTCTCGCTCCGCTCGTCGGTGGCGTCGCTGTCGCCGATCCTGGCCGAGGTCCAGGCGGACATCGCCGTCCCGACGTGGGTCCTCGGGCTCATCGGAGCCGCGCCGCCGGTCTGCTTCGCGCTGTTCGGCATCGTGACGCCGGCGCTCGAGCGCCGCTTCGGCCTCGAACGGCTCGCCGTGACGGCCATGGTCGTGGCGACCGCCGCCATGATCGCCCGAGCCCTCGCCGGCGACGCGATCGCGCTGCTGCTCGGGACGACCGTCCTGTTCGCGGCGATCGGGGTCGGCAACGTCGTGCTCCCGCCCCTCATCAAGGCGTACTTCCCCGATCGGAGCGGGGCGATGACCGCGCTCTACTCGGGACTGCTGGCGTGCGCCGCATTCCTGCCGCCGCTCGTCGCCGTGCCCGTCGCCGACGTCGCCGGGTGGCGGTTCTCCCTCGGCGTCTGGGCGGCGATCTCGTTCGCCGCCATCGTGCCGTGGCTGGTGCAGTTCGTCGCGATGCGCCGTGCGGATGCCGCGCCGCAGGACGACGAGGTCGACGAGCCCGCCCCGCGGGTGCTGGGGCGCCTTCCGCGGATCCCGCTCGCGTGGGCGCTCGCCGTGACCTTCGCGGTGTCCTCGGCGAGCGTGTACGCCTGCTTCGCCTGGCTTCCGGTCGTCCTCGTCGACATCGCGGGCGTGGACCACGCGGCGGCGGGCGCCCTGCTCTCGCTGTTCGGGGCCATGGGCCTGCCGTGGTCGATCCTCGTGCCGCTGGCCGTCACGCGCTGGCGCCGGATCGGCGTCCTGTACGTCGTCGCGGTCGTGGCGGGGCTGCTGGGCATCGCGGGGATGATCCTCGCCCCGACCTCGGCGATCGTGCTGTGGGTCGTCCTGCTCGGCGTGCCGCAGGGACTGTTCCCGGCGGTCCTCGTGCTCATCCAGCTGCGCTCGCGCACGCACGAGGGAGCCGTCGCGCTGTCAAGCTTCAGTCAGAGCGTGGGATACGCGATCTCGGCCACCATGCCGGTGGCGTTCGCGGTGCTCCATGAGGCGACGGGCGGGTGGCAGGCGCCGCTGATCGTCCTCGGAGTCCTCGTCCTGTTCGCCGTTCCCGCGGGAATCGTGGTCACCCGGACACGCACCGTCGAAGACGAGTGGGAGAGGCGCCACGGCACCTGGTGAGACACGTGTGAAGCGGATGCCGCGGCATCCGCTTCACGTCGGACAGAGGGACGGTCAGGCCGTCTCGAGCTTTTCCTCGTCCTCGTCCTCGTACTGGTCCGCCCACTTGTCGACGTACGGATCCTCGTCGTGGTGACCGAGCTCCTTCTCGAGCGCCGAGTAGTTCACGGTGTACGTGTCGTACTTGAGCTCACGAGCGATCTTGGTGTGCTTCGCCTTCTGACGGCCACGCCCCATGCGAGACCCCCTCATTTCTGAGTCACGGGCGGTGCGGCTGCTCGCACCCACCCGATGCATTCACGATGCGTTTCGAGCCGGCCCTGGGCCGGGAAGAGTAGCATTCAGGATAACACGGTGGCCTCACGACCCTCGCGGAAAGGGACCGACCCGGGCGTTTCCGACCCGATCCGTCACGGCCGAGGCCGCGCCGACGAACCGGAGGGTGTCGTGGTCGAGGAGCAGACGGAGCCAGTCCCGCAGCACGCCGTGATCGTGGGGGTGATCCCCGACCAGCCGCCGCGCGTCATCCGCGAGGCGGCCCGGTACGCCGCACTCTTCCGAGCGCCCCTCATCGTCGCACACGTCGACGTCACGCGGTTCGTCACGTACGAGGACCCCGACGGCTACGTGCACTCCGCCCCGATCGACCTCGACATCTCGGTCGGCGAGGCCCAGCTGGCGATCGTCCGGGACGCGGCGGCCGCGGTGCTCGACGGTCCCGCCGCCGACGGCCTCGAGTGGACGGTGCGTCAGCTGGTGGGCGACCCGGCTCTCGCCCTCAAGCACCTGGCCGAGAGTGCGCAGGCGCGTCTGATCGTCGTCGGCACCCGCCGGAGGGGCTTCGGGGAGTCGGTCCGGGAGTTCTTCACCGGGTCGGTGGCCGCGCGTCTCGCGCACCGCCAGTCGCGCCCCATCCTGGTGGTGCCGCTGGAGGAGCCCGCGGGCGACGACGAGGTCCTCTGGCCGGACACCTGAGTCCGGGCCGCGGCGGACGCCGCGACCCGGACCCGAGTCACCGGATCGAGCGCGTGAGCTCGTGGAGCGCGTCGTCGAGCGCGCGCGACAGGTCGTCGACCACCGAGGAGGCCAGCATCCCGCCGCGTGCCAGGTGGGTGCGCAGGTCCGCGCGCACGTTCGCCCGGAACTCGCCGACGACGGCCTCGGCGCGGTGCAGCTGCTCCCGGGAGTCGGTGCGCGCGGCGTCGCCCGCCGCGCTCGTGCGGGAGGCGTGGTTCTCGGCGGTGGCCTGGTCACTCCGCGCCGCCGCGGCGAGGTCGGCCCGCAGGCTCTTCATCGCCTCGCGCACGCTTCCGCGGACCTCGTCCGCGATGAGGCGGACGCTGTCGGCGAGGCCCGCCTCGATCCCTTCGAGCTCGCCCGCGCGCGCCAGCACCTCGGCGCGACCGGTGTCCGTGATCGCGTAGACGGTCTTGCGCCCGTCGACGGTCTTGGTGACCAGCCCCTCCTCCTCGAGCTTCGCCAGGCGGGGGTAGATCGTCCCGGCGCTCGGCGTGTAGGTGCCGCCCGTGCGATCGGACAGCGCCTGCATCAGGTCGTATCCGTGCCGCGGCGACTCGTCGAGGAGGTTCAGCAGGTAGAGCCGCAGATCGCCGTGGGAGAAGACGGGAGGCATCCTCACGCCTCCTCGGGGTCGTCCGCGGGCGCGGGGATGGGGGTGGATGCCGCGTCGTCGACCGCGGTCGCGCGGCGCAGGACCGTGATGGCCCCCGACACGGAGTTGGCCCGCACATCCACGAAGCTGCCGCTGAGCTCGCCGATCGAGTCGGTCCAGCTGGTCGGACCCGTGCCGGAGCGGTTGACGCCGTCGACGACGATCCTGCCGCTGACGCTGCGCAGCACGAAGTTGGCCGGGTGGCCGTCGTCCAGGCGGATGGTGGCCTCGCCCGAGACGGTGTTGAGGCTGACGGTGTCGACGCGGCCCGTCGAGTCGACGAGCATGGCCCCGCCGACCGTGTCGATGGTCGCCTTGCGGATCGCGCCGGTGGCGGCGACGTCGCCCGAGACCGAGTTGGCGTTGAGGGTGCCGTCGAGCCCGCGGATCTGCACGTCGCCGGACACGGCGTTGACCGAGAGGTCGCCGACGAGCCCGTCGACGATCACGTCGCCCGAGACGGTGCTCAGGCGCGCGCCGGAGGCGAGGCCGGAGACGAGCGCGCTGGCGTTCACGACGCCCAGGCTGAGTGCGACGCCCCGCGGCACCGCGACGCTGATCTCGGCCTTGGGGCCGCCGGATCCGAAGTTGCGGAACACCTCGAGGAAGTTGTCCCAGCGCAGCTGCGGATGATCGATCTCGACGCTGTCGCCGGATGCCTCGATGCGCAGGTCCTTGATGGTCACGGCGTGCACCTCGATGCGCACGCCCGGCTCGTCGTGGGCGACGACGTCGATCTGGCCGCCGACCAGGCCGACCTTGAGCCTGCGGATGTCTTCGAGGTCGATCACCCGGGTCTCACCCGGCTTGATGAGCCACTTCTCGAGAGTCATGGGTTGTCTCCTGACGGGAATCGCGAATCAAGATATATCGCGTTATCCGTACAATAACACGATATATCTCGATGTGCACGCACGTCTTCCCGACGCCGACGGGCCGGACACGCCACGACGCCCCCTCCCGCATAGGGAGGGGGCGTCGTGGATACGGCGATCGGCCGGGTGCGGCGGCGGAGCAGAGCCGCGCGCGCTCTCGGGGTGCTACGCCCTGCCGCCGCGGACGACCCGCAGAAGGAACGCGATCAGCGCGATCACGCCGACGATCAATGCGACCCAGAGCAGCCAGTTCAGGGCCGCGTTCATGCCGCCGACGATGGCCAACACGATCGCCACGATGATGATGATGAGGAGGGCGATGTTCATGGATGTGCTCCTTTTCGTTCGGCGAGGCCATGGGGTCTCCATGACACCACTGCGCCGTGACCCCCCGACGGTACTCCCCGGCCGCACCGCACGGTGACCCCCTTGTCAGCGCCCCTCGTCCTGCGATAGGGCCGAGGTATGCCGCAGAACAGCACCCCCCGATCGCTCAAGAACCCGAAGCTCTACGAGGAGCTCAGGGACGACGGCGCGTCGAAGCAGAAGGCCGCCCGCATCTCCAACGCCGTCGCGCGCGACGGCGCGAAGGCGGTGGGCCATCGCGGCGGTGAGTCGGGGTCCTACGAGGACTGGACCGTGCCCGAGCTGCGCCGCCGGGCGAAGGAGCTCGGACTCTCCGGCTACTCGGGTCTGCGCAAGGCGCAGCTGATCGACGCGCTGCGGAACTCCTGAGGTGCCGCGACTGATCCGGGTGCGCCCGGGCGCGGACCTCGGGTACCGGCGCGTCCGCTCGGGCGGAGGCTTCCGCTACGTCGACGCGGACGGCGCCGCCCTGCCCGCCGAGGAGCGAGAACGGGTCGTGGCCCTGGTCATCCCACCCGCATGGACCGACGTCTGGATCAGCGCCGAGCCGCGCGGGCACATCCAGGTCACGGGGATCGACGACGCCGGACGGATGCAGTACCTCTACCACCCGGACTGGTCGGCGGGCCGCGACAAGGGCAAGTACGCCCGCGCCCTGCAGCTCGCCGAGGCACTGCCGCGCGCCCGAGCCCGTGTGACGACGTCGCTGCGGCGGGACGACCTCGGCCGGGAGCGCGTGCTCGCCGCGGCGTTCCGGCTGCTGGATCTCGCCGCGCCACGCGTCGGCAGCGAACGCTACCTGGTCTCCCACGGCAGCCGGGGGCTGACGACGCTCCGGCGGCGGGATGCCGCAGTCGCGGCATCCGTCACGAGTCTGCGCTTTCGGGGGAAGAGCGGGAAGTGGCAGAGCCTCGACGTCGACGACGGGGAGCTCGCGGTCGCCGTCGCCCTGCTGGTCGCGGGGCGTCCCGCCTCGCCCCTGCTGGCGTACGAGCGGCGCCGACGACGGGTGGCGCTCACGCCGAAGGACGTCAACGCCTACGTCCGCACCATGACCGGCGGCGCGTTCACCGCGAAGGACTTCCGGACGCTGCGCGGGACGATCCTCGCCGCAGACGCGCTCGCGCGGATCGGCCCGGCGGCGACGGGGCGCGACCGCAAGCAGGCCGAGGTGCTCGCCGTGAAGGCCGCCGCCGCGGCGCTCGGCAACACCCCGAGTGTCGCGCGGAGCTCGTACATCGATCCCCGCGTGTTCGCGCGCTATCGCCGAGGCGTGCTCCTGGACACCTCGGTTTCGCCGGAATCGGCGATCCGTGCGCTGATCCTGAACTGATCCGGCAATAACCTTCCTGCATGGTGCGCGCCCGGTGGTTCTCCCCGCTCGCGCTCGTGCTCGCCGTCACGGGCGGCATGATCGGCGTCGCCGCGCGGGCCGTCATCGTCGTGCCGGCGGGGGTCGCCTCGCATCCGATCGTAGTGCCCGCCGCGACGCTCGGGATCAACGTGCTCGGCTCGTTCCTGCTCGGCGTGATCGTCGGATGGGCGGACGAGCGGCATCCGCGCATGCGCGTCTTCCTCGGGACGGGAGTGATGGGCGGCTTCACGACCTACAGCGCCTTCGCTGTGCACGCCGTCACGGTGTCCACCGACGCGCCGTTCGTCGGGCTCGCCCTGATCGCCCTCTCGCTGCTCGGCGGCGTGCTGGCCGCCGCGGCCGGGCTCGGGCTCGGCGTCCGGTTCGTGGGAGGCGCGGGCGAGGCGGGGCCCCTGTCGCCGGAGGACGCGGAGTGAACGCCGTCGAGTGGATCGCCCTCGTCGTGGGCGGAGGCCTCGGCGCGGGAGCCCGCTACCTCCTCGACGGGCGCGTCATGCGGGGGCGCACGGGCACGTTCCCGGTGGGCATCCTGCTCGTGAACGTGTCGGGGTCCTTCCTACTGGGCCTGCTCACCGGACTGGGGCCGGCCATCGCCCCGGCCTGGGCCGCGATCGGCGGCGTCGGGGTGCTGGGCGGCTTCACGACGTTCAGCACGGTGTCGGTCGAGACGGTGCTCCTCGCCCGCCGCGGTCGCCGCGACTGGGCCTGGCTGAACCTCCTCGGCACGGCCCTGGTGTGCATCGTCGCCGCCTCGCTCGGCCTCCTGATCGGCGGCCTGTTCCCCCGCTGACCCTTCTCTAGCCCGCCGAGTGTCCACGACGCGCGGCGCGGAGCCCCCCGCCCGCCGCGCGTCGTGGACACTCAGCTGGGGAGGAGGAGGGGGAGGGGGAGGGGTCGCGGCGTGTGAGAATGAAATCGATACATGCCTGTATCGATCGCCGTGCCGTGGGAGAGGTCACCCGTGTCGAATCTCGCCGTCCTGAGCTTGAAGAACCGGGCACTGATCGCCCTCGTGACGATCGTCGCGGCGATCTTCGGCGGCCTCGCCCTCACCAGCCTCAAGCAGGAGCTCATCCCCTCGGTCGAGTTCCCGCAGCTGTCGATCCTCTCCACCTACCCGGGGGCCTCGCCCGACGTCGTCAACAACGACGTGTCGACGCCCATCGAGACCGCGATCCAGGGCATCCCGGGACTTGAGACCACGACGGCGACGAGCACGACGAACGCGTCGATCATCCAGGCATCCTTCACGTACGGCACCGACCTCGCCACCGCCGAGCAGAAGATCCTGCAGGCCATCAACCGCATCAAGTCGAACCTGCCGACCGGCGTCGAGCCCAACGTCGTCTCCTTCTCGATCGACGACCTGCCCGTCATCTCGCTGGCCGTGACCGGATACAGCGACGAGAAGACGATCCAGTCGAAGCTCGAGGCGAGCACCATCCCCGACCTCGAGGACGTGAAGGGCGTCAGCGCGGCATCCATCGTCGGCGGCCAGGGCCAGCGGGTGACGATCACGCCCGACCAGGCGAAGCTCGCCGCGGCCGGATTCACGCAGGCGGCGCTGACCGACGTCCTCTCCCAGAACGGCGTGCTGTTCCCCGGTGGCACGGTCACCGAAGGCGACCAGACGCTCACCGTCCAGACAGGGAGCAAGCTGACCTCGGTCGATCAGATCGCCGCACTCCCGCTCGTGCCCACCTCGGCTGCGCAGTTCGAGGGCGCGCTCACCCGCGGCGCGCCGACCGTCGGGGACGTCGCGACCGTGGCGCTGGCGCAGGACCCGGCGACCTCCATCTCGCGCGTCAACGGCGAGCCCGCCCTCACGATCTCGATCACGAAGCTCCCCGCGGCGAACACGGTGGACGTCAGCCGCGCCGTCACCGCCCTGCTGCCGACGCTGCAGAGCGACATCGGAGGCGACGCGACCTTCACGGTCGTCTTCGACCAGGCGCCCTACATCGAGCAGTCGATCGAGTCGCTCGCCCAGGAGGGTCTGCTCGGACTCGTCTTCGCCGTCCTCGTCATCCTCGTCTTCCTGCTCTCCGTGCGCTCGACGCTCGTCACCGCGATCTCGATCCCGACGAGCGTGCTGATCACCTTCGTCGGCATCCAGGCGTTCGGCTACTCGCTGAACATCCTCACCCTCGGCGCCCTCACGATCGCCATCGGACGCGTCGTCGACGACTCGATCGTCGTCATCGAGAACATCAAGCGGCACTACGTCGCGGGTGCCGAGAAGCTCCCCTCGATCCTGCTGGCCGTGCGCGAGGTCGCCGCGGCGATCACCGCGTCCACGATCACGACCGTCGCGGTCTTCCTCCCCATCGCCTTCGTCGGCGACGTGACCGGCGAGCTCTTCCGCCCCTTCGCGATGACCGTCACCATCGCGATGGCCGCCTCGCTGCTCGTGGCGCTGACGATCGTGCCCGTTCTCGCGTACTGGTTCCTGCGTCCGGGCAAGCCGGTGACGGATGCCGACGGGAACCCCGTCGACCCGGAGGATCCCGCGGCGCCGCCGTCGCGACTGCAGCGCGCCTACCTCCCCATCCTGGGCTGGACGCTGAAGCACTCCTGGGTCACCCTGCTGCTCGCGGTGCTGGTGCTGGGCGGCACCGCCGCGGCCGCGCCGTTCATGAAGACCAACTTCCTCGGCGACAGCGGGCAGAACACCTTCACCGTCACGCAGCAGGTCGGGCAGGCCCCCAGCCTCGACGCCGAGGACGCCGCCGCCAAGAAGGTCGAGGCCGCCCTCCTCGGCGTCTCCGGCGTGAGCACGGTCCAGACCTCGATCGGCTCGAGCGGATCCGCCGTGCGCGACGCCTTCCGCGGCGGGAGCACGGGCATCACCTACTCCATCACGACGGACACCTCGGCGAACCAGGTGACGATCCGCGACGACGTCGAGAAGGCGCTCGCCGACCTCACCGACGTCGGCACGGTGACGATCGCATCCGGCCAGGGCGGCTTCGGCTCCAGCGACGTCGAGGTCGATGTGACCGCGCCGTCGGCGGACGCCCTGCAGACGGCCACCGACGCCGTCGTCGCCGGGCTGCAGGGCAAGGACGGGATCGGCCAGATCACGTCGAACCTCTCGGCGTCGCTGCCGTACGTGGCCGTCACGGTGGACCGCGCCAAGGCCGCGGAGCTCGGCCTGTCGGAGGTCGCGGTCGGCGGGCTCGTGTCGAACACCATGCAGCCGCGTCAGATCGGGTCGGTGGAGATCGACGGCACGTCGCTGACGGTCTACCTGCAGGCCTCGTCGGTGCCCCAGACGGTGGATGAGCTGAAGGCCCTGCAGATCGCCTCGGCGAGCGGACTCGTGCGCCTCGATCAGGTCGCGACGGTCGAGCAGAGCCAGGGCCCGACATCCATCACCACCCAGCGCGGGCAGCGCACCGCGACGGTCACCGTCACGCCGTCCACCGACGACCTGAACACGGCGTCGGCGAGCGTCCGCACCGTTCTGTCGGGCGTGGAGCTGCCCACGGGCGCCGACGCGAAGGTCGGCGGAGTCGTGACCCAGCAGCAGGATGCCTTCGGCCAGCTCGGCCTCGCGATGCTCGCGGCGATCCTGATCGTCTACATCGTGATGGTCGCGACCTTCAAGTCGCTGCGTCAGCCGCTGTTGCTGCTGGTCTCGGTGCCGTTCGCCGCGACCGGCGCCATCCTGCTGCAGATCGCGACGGGCGTGCCGCTGGGCGTGGCATCCCTCATCGGCGTCCTGATGCTGATCGGCATCGTCGTGACGAACGCGATCGTCCTCGTCGACCTCGTGAACCAGTACCGCGAGAAGGGGCTGAGCGCGCACGACGCCACCGTCGCCGGCGGCTCGCGTCGGCTCCGGCCCATCCTCATGACGGCCCTCGCGACGATCTTCGCGCTGACGCCCATGGCCCTCGGGATCACGGGCCACGGCGGCTTCATCTCCCAGCCGCTGGCGGTCGTCGTGATCGGCGGCCTCGTCTCCTCGACGGTGCTGACGCTGCTCGTGCTGCCCACGCTCTACAACCTCGTCGAGGGTGCGCGCGAGCGGCGGGCCGCGCGTCGCGCCGCGGCGGGCGCGGGACACGACGGCGATGCGGCGGACGCCGACGTGGCGGCGCTGCACCCGCGCCGCGCGCGTCGCACCAGCTGAGCGGGCGGACGCCGATCAGCCGAGTCCGGGGATCCGCGGCTCGGGCTGGTCGGCGACGCGCATGAAGCGGATGAACACCGACAGCCATCCGAAGATGAGCGCGAAGACGACGATCTCGAACGCCGTCAGCCCGAAGTATCCGACCGCGAACAGGACGGTCGAGACGACGAGCGCCGCGAGGAACGCCCACGATGCCAGGAAGTAGGCCCGCGGCATCCGTCGCACGATCCACGGGCCGCCCACGAGCAGCAGCAGGAACATCAGCGCCATCCCCGACGCCGACAGGTTGTGCAGCAGCATGTTGACGTTGACCGGGAAGACCCCGACGAGGGCCAGCATCACGCCCATGACGCCGAGCGCGACGGTCACCACCCGGATGCCGCGGGGTGACTCGCCGAGTGCGCGCAGGTCGTTGTCGACGTAGAGCGTGAACGTCGTCACGAGGAGGCCCCCGGCTATCAGCGTGCCGTTGAAGAGGAAGCTCGACAGGTCGCCGAAGGTGCCCAGCTGGCTGAAGTGGTACTCCCACCAGTGCGGGTCGGAGGTCGTGAGCATCGCGGCGATCGTCCCGATGGCGATGAAGGTGACCAGCAGTGTCGTCAGGCGCTGGGTGGTCATCCGCGAGGCGGAGAGGTAGCTCAGCCAGCCGGCGAGGCCGGCCGCGACGCCGAGCAGGACCGTGGACCAGAAGGCGTTGAGCTCGACGTCGATGAACGAGCGCGCCAGGACGGCGACCGCCGCGACCGTCGCGATCGCGGCGAGCGAGCCGTGCGCGATCACGACGGAGACCGTCGAGACGAGATAGCGCCAGCCCGCGATGCCGCGCCGCCAGCCGCCGCCGTCGAGGATCCGCGCGCGCCAGTAGCCGACGGCCGAGCTCGCTCCGGCGGAGGCGGCGGCGGACAGCGCGGCCCACGCCGCGAAGCTCCAGTCTCCCCAGAGGTGCGAGGCCACGCCGACGACGCTCAGCAGGAGGCCGATCGCTCCGCCGGCCACCCCGGCGACGGCCGCGGCGATCAGCGACTCCGCCTCGGCGCGCAGCGTCGGCGTGCGGTCGGCGGCGGGGGCGTCCAACACGGTCATGGCGTCAGTGTAGGGCCGGCCCGGCGCCCTCCCAGACTCGACCGGTACAGTGGGGACGTCGGCTCTGGACACCGCGCACGTGCGCGGGTGGGTTTGTGAGTCCAAGGGGCCGATGGTGAGCGCCGATCGGCGCGCATGAACCATCAGGAATGGCCCCGGTCGACGGATGTCCGGGTGACTCCCGGTCGCGGATGCGGCCGCGTGTCGGCGTGCGCCGGCTCGTGCCTCGGGAGGCTGTTCTCGCGCGAGAAAACCCAGAAGGACATCATGCCCAAGAACAAGAAGCCGGCCGGCGGCCGCGCGCAGAGCTTCGAGCCGCGCTACGGCGCGAAGAAGACCTCGTACCAGGACGCCAAGCGCCGCCCCGGCCAGTCCTCGGCGGGAAAGCCCGGCAGCAAGAGCCCGAGTCACCGCGGCTACCGCCCCGACGCCGATGCGGAAGCCCCCGCCAAGAAGCAGCGCTGGGGAGCGTCCGAGCGCGCCGGCCGGGACGAGGCCCGCGGCATCCGCGCTCGCGCCCACGGCGACGACCGCCCCTCCCGCTCGTTCGACGACCGGGGTCGCCCTGCTCGGGACGACCGGCCCCGTCGGGATGACCGCCCGGCCCGCTCGTACGACGACCGCTCTGGGCACAACTCCGGAGATTCGGCCCGTGATGGGCGGCGTACACCCGATGCGCGCCGTGATGGTCAGAATCCCCGGAGTTATGACCGCCCGGCCCGAGACGACCGGCCCCGTCGGGACGATCGCCCGGCCCGGGATGACCGTCCCCGCCGGGACGACCGCCCGGCCCGCTCGTTCGACGACCGCTCTGGGCACAACTCCGGAGATTCGGCCCGTGATGGGCGTCGTTCGCCGGATGCGCGCCGAGATGGTCAGAATCCCCGGAGTTATGACCGCCCGGCCCGCTCGTTCGACGACCGCCCGCGTCGGGACGACCGCCCGGCCCGCTCGTTCGACGACCGGCCGCGTCGGGACGACCGCCCGGCTCGCTCGTTCGACGACCGGACCGTGCGCAACTCCGGAGATTCGGCCCGGGATCGGCGCGGCACGCCCGACATGGGCCGAGACGGTCGGAATCTCCGGAGTTATGACCGCCCGGCCCGGGACGACCGGCCGGGGTTCTCCGGCAACCGGTCGGACTGGCACGCCGACGCGAAGGACGCCGCGAAGCGGAAGGCCTTCGAGGACCACGCCGACGTCGTGCACGAGAAGCTCCAGGCGCAGGCCGTCCAGGCCGAGGAGGTCGCCGATGCGACGTTCGCGAGCCTCGGGCTCGGCGACAACATCGTCCGCACCCTCGCCGATCTCGGCGCCGAGACGCCGTTCCCGATCCAGGCCGCCACGATCGCGCCGATCCTCGCAGGCAAGGACGTCCTCGCGCGCGGCCGCACCGGCTCGGGCAAGACCATCGCTTTCGGCGCACCGCTCGTCGAGTCGGTGCTGCGCAGCCAGGCGGGCAAGCGCCGGGCGTTCGGACGCAGCCCGCGGGCCCTGATCCTCGCGCCGACGCGCGAGCTCGCCCTGCAGATCGACCGCACGATCCAGCCGATCGCCCGCAGCGTGGGCCTCTTCACGACCCAGATCTACGGCGGGGTGCCCCAGGCGCGCCAGGTCGGGGCGCTCAAGAAGGGCGTCGACATCATCATCGGCACGCCCGGCCGCATCGAGGACCTGCAGGAGCAGGGCAAGCTCGACCTCTCCGAGATCGGCATCGTCGTGCTCGACGAGGCCGACCACATGAGCGAGCTCGGATTCCTCGAGCCGATGCAGCGGATCCTCCGCCTCGTGCACGAGGATGCCCAGAAGCTGCTGTTCTCGGCCACGCTCGACCGCGAGGTCGCGGCCCTCGTCGACGAGTTCCTCGTCGAGCCGGCCGTGTACGAGGTCGCCGGCGAGGACCAGGACTCCGGGACGATCGACCACCGCGTGCTCGTGATCGACCACCGCGACAAGGCGGAGATCCTCACGAGCCTCGTCGACCGGGACGGCAAGACCCTCGTCTTCGCCCGCACCCGTGCCTACGCCGAGATGCTCGCCGAGCAGTTCGACGACGCCGGTATCAAGGCCGTGGCCCTGCACGGCGACCTCAACCAGGCCAAGCGCAGCCGCAACCTCGAGCGCCTCACCTCGGGTCGCGTCGACGTGCTCGTCGCGACGGATGTCGCCGCCCGTGGCATCCACGTCGACGACATCGACCTGGTGATCCAGGCCGACGCCCCGGACGAGTACAAGACGTACCTGCACCGCTCGGGCCGCACGGGCCGCGCGGGCCGCAGCGGCACGGTCGTGACGCTCATCACACGCCAGCGGCGCCGCCGGATGACCGAGATGCTCGACCGGGCCGAGATCGACGCCCCGTTCGACGACGTCCGCGTCGGCGACGACCTGCTCGAGGAGATCAGCGGGCGCCAGCTCGCCGACGTCGACCGCTGAGCCGGGTCGCCCATCGTAGAGAACCCGTCCGGACCCCGCGAGCCCCTCGCGCGGTCCGGACGGGTTCCGTACGTTTCCGGACATGACTGGACACGCACGCACCCCCGTCGTCGTCACCGTTCTCCTCGCCGCGGGTCTCGCGGCGACCGGATGCGGCGCGGGCGGCCCCGTCGCCCCGACGGACTCGCCCGATCCGTCGACGCCCACCGCCTCGGTCCCACCCGGGGCGACCGGTTCCGCGTCGCCCGAGCCGAGCAGCTCCCCGGACACGAGTGCCGAGGGGTTCCCGGGATGCCAGGAGCTCGTTCCCATCGAGGTCGTCCAGGCGCAGCCGGGGTGGTCGGGGTTCGAGTTCTTCCAGCAGGCGATCGACGCGAGCGAGGCGCCCAACCTGCCGGGCCCTCTGGCTTCCCGCACCGCCGCGGATGCCTCGGCGCGACAGGACTGCATCTGGGGTGCGCCGAACTCCGACAGCGGCATCGGCATCGACGCCTTCCGTATCGACGCGGACGCGGCGTCCACGCTCGTCGGCGAACTCAGGGCGGCGCCCGACGAGTACGAGGCGTTCACGATCGAGGGCTCGCCGGCCTTCCTGACGCATGCCCCGTGGGGGATCGGTGACGGAGTGGTCGTCTACGTGTTCGAGGGCGACGCCTGGCTCGTGATGGGCGGCCACGAGTACGACCAGGGCGTCGCGACGGCCGTCCTCACCCCGGCACTCCAGGCCCTCCGGGCGGAGTGATCCGGGCGTGCGGAAGCCCCGGCGGGGGAACCCCTTGCGCCGCGATCACTCCTTCGCCGTGAGCAGCCGGTCGATGATGCGAGCGGCGGCCCGGAGGGCGGATCCGTCCTCGACGACGGGGTCGAGCACCTGCGAGAAGGTGAGCACCGACAACACCGCGAGCGCCGTGTCGCGCTCCTCCGGGGTCGGCTCGGCGTCGGCCCCGCGCCGGGCCGCGGCGATGAGCCGCGCGGCGTGCGACCAGCTCGCCGAGAGGTAGGGAGCGAGGTCGTCGCGCGCCTCGCGGTGGCGGATCGCGTAGGTGAAGAGCTCGAGCGAGAGCAGGGTCGACGGCAGCGAGACCTCGGGGTCGCACGCCTCGGCGAAGACGTCGGCGAGGGGCCGGCCGGCCTGTGCGGTGAACCAGGCGTCCTGCTCGTCCGAGAGGTCGAGGACGATCTGGCGGAGCAGGTCCTCCTTTCCGGCGAAGTTCGCGTAGACCGCGCCCTTCGTGTACCCCGCGGCGGCGGCGACATCGCCCACGCTCGCGCCCTCGTAGCCGCGCTCGGAGAAGACCCGCCGGGCCGCCGCCAGCAGATCCGCGCGGGTGCGCTCGGCCTGCTCCTGCCGACGGTTTCCGGCTCTCCGTCGCGTCTCGTCGCGCCCCTGACGGCGGTCTCCCACGGAACGGCGCACCTGGGTGGATGCCTGGGCGAGGTCGCGCGACGCATCGCGCAGCGAGGTCGCGAGCTGCTCGCCGACCTCTTTGCTGGCGTCGGTGAGACCGGCGCCCACGGCGCGGGTCAACGCGGTCACCGCCTCGGCGAGCGCCCGCGCGGCGGGACCGACCTCTTCCTCCCGATCCGGCATCTGGCCATGCTACATGCCGCCTGGTACGCAGACTTGAGTACCGAACGGTACGAACGCTAGAATTCAGATACCGATGGGTATCTGACGTGGATGCCCCGGTATCGAGCGGACACGGAGGCATGTCGATGGACGAGGTGCTGCGGATCGAGGATCTGCACAAGAGCTTCAGGCGGGGGACGGGGCGCCGATCGCCCGTCGTGCGCGCCAACGCCGGGATCGACCTCACCGTGCCGGCGGGCCGCGTGGTCGGCCTGCTCGGCCACAACGGCGCGGGCAAGTCGACGCTCGTCCACCAGGTCGTGGGCCTCCTGAAGCCGGATCGCGGCGACATCCGCGTCGCGGGCATCGACGCGGTCGCCCGCCCGGCGCTCGCGCGCCGGCTCGTGAGCGTGCAGGCGCAGGCGAACGTGCCGATCACCGGACTCACCCCGCGCACCGCGATCGAGCTGGTCGGGCGGATGCGCGGCGCCGCCGCCCGCGTCGCGCGGGCCCGCGCGGAGGAGCTCCTCGACGCGCTCGAGCTCGGCGACTGGGCGTCCACGCCGGCCCAGAAGGTGTCGGGCGGCATCGCCCGGCTCACCGCCTTCGCGATGACCGCCGCCGTGCCGGGTCGGCTCGTGGTGCTCGACGAGCCGACGAACGACGTCGACCCGGTGCGCCGCCGCCTGCTCTGGGGTCAGATCCGCCGCCTGGCGGACGACGGGGCAGGGGTGCTGCTCGTGACCCACAACGTCCGCGAGGCCGAGCGGGTGGTCGACGACCTCGCGATCCTCGACCACGGCGTGGTGGTCGCCGCCGACGCTCCCGCCGCGCTGGTCCAGTCGCGTGCCGGGCATCTGACCCTCGAGGTCGACCTCGTGCCGGGCGCCGATCCGGGATGGCCGGACGGTGCCGAACCCGTCCTGCTCGGGCCTGCCCGCGCGTCCTTGGCCGTCCCCGCGGCGCGCGCCGCCGAGGTCGTCGGATGGGCGAGCGCGCGGATCGACGCGGGGCGGGTCGAGCGCTATGCGCTCAGTCCTGCCTCCCTCGAGGACGCGTACATCGAGATCGTCACGCGTGCCGAGGAGGTGGCGGTATGACCGCGGTGACGGCGACGAGGGCGGCGGAGCCGGCGGTGGTGCCGCCGGGCATCCCGTGGTGGACCCAGCTCGGCCTTCTCATGCAGTGGCAGGCGCGGCGGTCGGTGCAGACCCTCCCGCTGCTCGTGCTCGTGCAGATGCTCCTCGCCGCGGCGACCGTCGTCGGCTACGGACTGCTGATCGGCGAGCCCGACCGCCGGTCGGGGCTGTACCTCGCCACGGGCGCACCGACCGTCGCCCTCATCATGGTCGGACTCGTGATGACGCCGCAGTGGGTGGGGCAGGCGCGCACCGAGGGAAGCCTCGACTGGATGCGCACCCTGCCCATCTCGCGGGAGATCTATCTCTTCGCCGACCTCGCGGTGTGGTCGCTCGTCTCCCTCCCGGGGATCGTCGTGGGCGTCGTCGCCGGAGCCGTGCGGTTCGGGGTCGACCTCGCCCCCGCATGGTGGCTCGTGCTCGTCGTGCTGCTGGTCTCGCTGACGGCCGCGTCGATCGGCTACGCGATCGCGTGCCTGTTCCCGCCGACCGTGGCGCTCCTGCTCAGTCAGGTGTTCGTCTTCCTCGTCATGCTCTTCACGCCGATCAGCTTCCCCGCCGACCGGATGCCCGCCTGGGCGCAGGAGATGCACGCCTGGCTGCCGCTGCAGTCGATGGCGGAGCTCATGCGCGCCGGGCTCGCGCCCGCCGACTTCACCGTGACGGGGCGGTCCTGGGTGCTGGTCGCGGTGTGGTGCGCGCTCGCGGTCGCCGGAGCGGGGTTCGCGCTGCGTCGGCGCGGCTGAGGGCGGCCCGGCTGAGGGCGGCGCGGCCGCGGCTGCCGGCCCGCGCCCGCTCGGCGCCGCCGCACTCGATGAGCAGCGATTGACACAGAGTAGTTTGCAGTGCAAAGTTATCTGCATGAGCGATGACGAACGCGACGACGACCGTGACGTCGACCCGGCGACGATGCTGCAGGTCATGCAGTCGACCCGACGCGCGACGCGCGGCAAGCTCGCCCGCACCACCTCATGGCTCCTCTTCCTCTGGGCGGCGGCCTGGTTCATCGGCTTCGGCGCGCTGTGGTTCGGCGTCGGGATCGGCGGCGTCGCGGTGATCCCGACGCCCGTCGCGTGGATCGTGTTCGGATCGCTCACGATCGCGGCGATGGTCTCGACGGGCATCATCAGCGTCCGGATGTCGGCGGACGGCATCCGGGGCCGATCGCAGCTGCGCGGGAAGCTGTACGGCTTCTCGTGGATGGCGGCGATGCTCGGCGTCACCTTCCTGCTGCAGGCGCTGCGCCTGGCGGGGTTCACGCCCGAGCTGACGCAGCTGATCTACCCCGCGTTCTACATCTTCGCCGTCGGCATGATGTACCTCGCGGGAGGCGCGATCTGGCGGTCGCCGGCGCAGTTCGTCCTGGGCGTGATCATGCTCGTCGTCGTCGTGATCGCCACCTTCGCCGGTGCGCCCTGGCACTACCTCATCTACTCGACGGTGGGCCCCGCGGCCATGACCGTGACGGGCGTGCTGCTCTGGCGCGGCATCCTCCCCGCCGAGTCGCGGGGGAGCGGAGAGCCGGCATGACCGAGCTCGATCCCGTGATCCACGCCCCCGCGCGCCTGCGGATCATGACCGCGCTGAGCGAAGCCCTCGAGGACGGCGACGAGATCGCGTTCCCGGCGCTGCAGAAGCTCCTCGGGATGACCGCCGGCAACCTCACCAGCCACCTCGCGAAGCTCGAGGACGCCGACTACGTCGCGATCGCGAAGACGTTCGCGGGCAAGAAGCCCGTCACCCTGATCTCCCTCACCCCCGCGGGCCGCGGCGCCTTTCGCGTGTACCGCACCACCCTGCTCGACATCCTCGGAGGAACCCGATGACCGCGCTCGTCCAGACCCGTGACCTGACCAAGCGCTACGGCGACCACACCGCGCTCGACGGGGTCTCGCTCGAGATCGGCGCCGGGGAGTGCGTCGGCCTGCTCGGTCCGAACGGAGCGGGCAAGACGACGCTCCTGAGCCTCGTCGAGGGCCTGCGGATGCCGACCTCCGGCGAGGTGCGCCTCTTCGGCGGCGATCCGCGCGACGCGGCCTCGCGCACGATGCTCGGCAGCACGCCGCAGGCGACCGCCCTGCCCGACGCTCTGCGGGTCGGCGAGGTGATCGACCTCGTCGCGGCGCACTACCCGGCCCCCGCGGCGCGCGGGTCGATCGTCGAGGAGTTCGGTCTCGGCCAGTTCGTGCGCACGCAGTGCGGTGCGCTCTCGGGCGGTCAGCAGCGGCGGGTCGCCGTCGCGCTCGCCTTCGTCGGCAACCCGCAGCTGGTACTCCTCGACGAGCCGACCACCGGACTCGACGTCGACGGCCGCCGCGCCCTGTGGGACGCCGTCCGCGCGCGGCACGCGGCCGGATGCACCGTCGTCGTGACGAGCCACCACCTGGAGGAGATCGAGCAGCTCGCCCATCGCGTCGTCGTGATCGACGGCGGGCGCGTGCGCGCCGACGACACCCTCGCGGCCATCGTGGCCGGGGTGTCGCGGCGTCAGGTGGCGCTGGCGGGGATCGCCCCCGAGGCGGTGCAGGCGCTCGCGCCGGATGCCGTCGTCACCGGCGACGGCGACACCGTCACCGTGCTCGTCGCCGACTCCGACGCCTTCGTCCGCGACCTCGTCGCGTCGGGGCGTCCGTTCCACGACCTCGCGGTGCGCGGGGCGACCCTCGAAGAGGCCTTCCTCTCCCTGACCGCGATCCCGGAAGGATCCCGCTGATGTCCACGCTCGCCCTCGCCGCCGTCCACACGAAGTACAACCTCGTCGAGACGGCCCGCATCCCGATCGCCGTCATCGGGTCGGTCGTCTTCCCGACGCTCGCGTTCTGCATGTTCGTCCTGCCGCAGAGCACGGTCACCGGCGACCCGGGGTACGCGACCGCGGCGGTGTGCTCGATGGTCGTCTTCGCCTTCATGGCATCCGGTCTCTTCTCGATCGGCCTCGACCTCGCCGAGCAGCGGTCGAAGCCGTGGTCGCCCTACCTGCGCACGCTGCCGGGCTCTCCGGCCGCACGCATGATCGGCCTGATCGCGGCCACGATCGTCATCGCCCTCGTCGCGATGATCCCGCTCCTCGTCATCGGGGGCCTGTTCACCGCCGCCCGCCCCGGCGTCCTGCCGCTCCTGTCGGCGATCGTGCTCGTCGTGCTCACCGCCATCCCGTCGATGCTGATCGGCGTCATCATCGGCACTGCCTGCGGACCGAAGGCCGCGATCGCGGTCACGCAGGTGATGATGTTCCTGCTCGCCTTCGGGGGCGGGCTGTTCCTGCCGCCGCTCATGTTCCCCGACTGGCTCGACGCCGCCTCGCGCGTCCTGCCCGTGCGGCAGGCCCGCGAGATCGTCATCGCCGCGGCGAGCGGCGAGCAGATCCCGATGTGGGCGATCGGGGGGATCCTCGCCTGGACCGTCCTGCTCGCGGTGGCCGCCGTCTGGCTCACCCGGCGCGACGAGGGCCGCCGCTACCGCTGAGCCGCGGCCGCCTCGGCCGTCGGTCGGAGAGTCGTGCGGATGTCCGGCGCCGCCGTCAGACTGTGCGTCATGACCGACATCCGACTGCGCCCGTGGCGCGACGACGACCTGCCCTTGCTGGTCGCCGCGAACTCCGCGGCGATGACGGCGCACCTGGGCGGCCCGGAATCGCGCGCCGCAGTGCGGCAGCGCCACGAGAAGTACCTGCGGTTCGTCGACCGGTCCGACGCCGGCATCCGCGCGATCGAGCTCGACGACCGGCCCGTGGGAGGGGTCAATTGGTGGCCGTCCGAGTGGGAGGGCTCGCCCGTCACCGAGATGGGCTGGTTCGTCCTCCCCGAGGCGCAGGGCAGGGGAGTCGCCCGCACCGCGGTGCGCCTCGCGATCGCGGACGCCGCGGCGCGCTCGCCCCACCGGAGGCTCGTGGCCTTCCCGGATGCCGCGAACGCGGCATCCGTCCGCCTCTGCGCCGCCGCGGGGCTCACCCGCCGCGGGGAGGCGGATTTCCCCTACCGTGGCGCCGTGCTGCACGTGATCGTGTGGGATCTCGATCTCGACGGCCTCGACTCCGTCTGACCGAGCGGCCCGCGCCGCACGTGCGCCCCGTCAGAAGAGCATGGCGGGCGTCGTCGTCGCGCCGCCTTTCCGGGTCGTCCGGACGGGCCCCGGGCGAGGGATGCGCGCGGGACGGTTCTCGACCTCTTCTTCCGCACCACCCGTGAGGCGATGCCGGCGCAGCAGGGGGCGCACCCGCTCGGACAGCATCGCGCGGTACCCCGCGGGGGCGTACACGGAGGCGCCGGGGTAGAGCCCGCGGTAGGCGGGCACGAGGTCCGGATGCTCCCGCACGAGCCACTGCCAGAACCATTCGCGCGCCCCGGGGCGCAGGTGCAGCGCGCCGAAGACCACGCGGGTGGCGCCGGCCGCCGCGATCCGCGCGAGAGCATCGTCGAGGACGCCGACCGCATCCGTCAGATGGGGCACGATCGGCATGAGGAAGACGGTGACGGCGAACCCGGCCTGCCGTGCGGCGCGCACGGTCTCCAGCCGTGCCTGGAACGTGGGCGCCCCGGGCTCGAGCGTCTGGCGCAGGCGCTCGTCCGGCATCGCGATCGACATCGCCAGGTGCACGGGCACCGCCCCCTTCGCCGCCGCGAGCAACGGGAGGTCGCGGCGCAGCAGCGTGCCCTTCGTGAGCACCGAGAACGGGGTGCCGCTCGCGGCGAGCGCCTCGATGATCTCCGGCATCAGCCGGTAGCGGCCCTCCGCGCGCTGATACGGGTCGGTGTTCGTCCCGAGCGCCACCGCCTCGCGCCGCCACGACGGTGCGGCCAGCTCGCGGCGCAGCACCTCGGCGACGTTCACCTTGACGACGATCTGCTCGTCGAAGTCGCGACCCGCGTCGAGGTCGAGGTAGGTGTGCGTGTTCCGCGCGAAGCAGTAGGTGCACGCGTGGCTGCATCCCCGGTAGGGGTTCACGGTCCAGTCGAACGGCATCGCCGACCCCGACGGCACGCGATTGAGAGCAGATCGGGCGGCGACCTCGTGGAAGGTCATGCCGGCGAACTCCGGGGTCGTGACCGTGCGCACCAGACCGCCGAGCGTCTCCATGCCGGGGAGGGCGGCATCGTCCGCTCCATCGATCGTTTGTCCACTCCACCGCATGCCGACAGTAGAACATACATCCTAATGCCGTGCAATCCACACGGAGTGCACGGGAACACGCGGCACAATGGTCCGGTGCCGCAACCCGAGCAGCCGATGA
The DNA here is from genome assembly GCF_037146215.1 of Microbacterium sp. MMO-56. Taxonomy (NCBI): domain Bacteria; kingdom Bacillati; phylum Actinomycetota; class Actinomycetes; order Micrococcales; family Microbacteriaceae; genus Microbacterium; species Microbacterium sp. MMO-56. The sequence continues at coordinate 74,453 of NZ_JBBCVW010000011.1, read as the reverse complement.
CGAGGCGTGACGCGCGCCGAGCCGCAGAGGCGCCGTCGGCTGCGCCGGCGACCCGTCGCGGCACCGCTCCCGGCCCTCGTCGCGGGGGCGCCGGAGCACCGCCGGCCCTCCGGAGACGCCGGCGCGGGCGGCTCGCGCGCGCTCTGTCGACGCTGCCGATGCCGGCGCGGTGGGGTGCGCTCGGGGTGGCGGCCGTCGTCCTCGTCGCGGTCGTCGCGGCCGTCGCCGGCGCGGTCGGCCCCCGGGCGTCGGCGCCCTCGACGGCGGTGGCCGCGATCGTCGCGCCGACGGATGCGGTGACGCTGCCCGCGGGATCGGGCGCGGGTGAGGCGGCCACCGGCATCCCGGCCCCCGCGCAGACCTCGGTGGCGACCGCGTCGTGCGACACGCCGGCCGTCGCCGCCGCGATCGGCGGCGGGACGGACGCGGACGTGATCGCGGCGTTCGGCGGTGCCGCCGCGTTCCGTGCCGCGGTCGCGGGCGGCGCGGCACCGTGCGTCAACCTGTCGGACGCCCGTCACCTCTGGGTCGTCGTCGACAAGCAGCGCCCCCTCGATCCGATCGATTTCGAGCCGTCGGTGGTGGTCGCGCCCGCCGACATGCAGCGCACCGTCGACGGACGGCTCGTACCGGATGCGGCGAACGCTCTGACGACCCTGGTCGCCACCGCCGAGGCGGAGGGCGTGGGGGCGATCGGCCTCAACAGCGCCTACCGCTCGTTCGACTCGCAGACGCGGACCTACAACGGCTACGTCTCGTCGCTCGGGCGCGACGCCGCCGACCTGCAGAGCGCTCGTCCCGGGTACAGCGAGCACCAGACCGGGCTCGCGACGGACGTGGCGGCGTGCGACGGCGGATGCGGCGAGATCGAGGCGTTCGGCGGCACGGCGCAGGGGGCGTGGACCGCCGCGAACGCCTGGCGATTCGGGTTCATCGTCCGGTACGAGAACGGCTACACCGACATCACGGGCTATCAGGCCGAGCCGTGGCATCTGCGCTACATCGGCACCGACCTCGCGCGTCTCTACCACGAGGGCGGCTACCACACCCTCGAGGAGTTCTTCGGCCTGCCGGCCGCCCCCGGGTACTGATCGGCCGACGCTCTCGCGCGGAGGGTGAAACCCAGTACCATAGATCGTGGGATGGGATGCCACAGGCATCCGCCCCCCCCACACCTTCGACACTCGACGACGAGAGGACGGGCGCACCATGGAGCGCGACATCTACGACGAGGACCACGAGGCGTTCCGCGACGTCGTCAAGGAGTTCCTGAAGCGCTATGCCACCGACCAGAAGCGCAAGGAGTGGGATGCGGCCGGCGAGATCGACCGCGCGACCATGCGCGCCGCCGGGGATGCGGGGATCATCGGGCTCAGCGTCCCGGAGGAGTTCGGCGGCGCGGGCATGCTGCAGGACTACCGCTTCCGCGCGATCGTGCTCGAAGAGGTGATCGGCGCCGGCCAGGGGTCGCTGGCGGGTGCCCTCGGCATCCAGGACGACCTCGCCGTGCCCTACATCGTGCACATGGGCACCCAGGAGCAGAAGGAGCGGTGGCTGCCGGGCATGGCGACCGGTGAGATCCTCGGCGCCCTCGCGATGACCGAGCCGGGCGCCGGATCGGACCTGCGGGGCATCTCGACCACGGCGAAGAAGGTCGACGGCGGCTACCTCGTCAACGGGGCGAAGACCTTCATCTCCTCGGGCAAGACCGCGGACATGGTCGTCACGTTCGTCAAGACCGGCGAGGGCAACCGACCGGACGCCTTCAGCCTGCTGATCCTCGAAGACGGGATGGAGGGGTTCGACCACGGCAAGAAGCTCGAGAAGATGGGCTTCCACGGGTGGGACACCGCCGAGCTCTCGTTCACGGACGTCTTCGTGCCCGAGGCGAACCTCATCGGCGGCAAGGAGGGGCTCGGCTTCATCCAGCTCATGATGAACCTGCCGCTCGAGCGCCTGTCGATCGGCGTGGCGGCCGTCGCGGCGGGGGAGGCCGCGTTCACCTGGACGCGTGACTACACCCTCAGCCGGGAGGCCTTCGGCGAGCGGATCGCGGACTTCCAGAACACCCGCTTCCTCCTCGCCGACATGGCGACGACGGTCGACGTGATGTGGGCGTACATCGACCGCGCGATGCTCCTCTACAAGGACAAGAAGCTCACCGCGGAGGAGGCCGCCAAGGTCAAGTTCTGGGCGACCGACCGCGAGGCGGAGCTGCTCGACGTCGGCGTCCAGCTGCACGGCGGCTACGGCTACATCACGGAGTACCCGATCGCCCGCGCCTACCTGGACGCCCGCGTGCACCGGATCTACGGCGGCACGAACGAGATCATGCGCGACATCGTGTCGCGCCAGATCGTCGGCAAGCGCTGACCCTTCCCGGGGGCGGATGAGCCGCGGGTCGGCCCGCCCGCGCCGTCCGCTACCGGCCCGCGGCGGCCCCGCTCGCCGCGGGCGCACGGCGTCGCGCGAGACGGGCCACTCCGGCCCTCCGCAGGCGGTCGCCGACGACGATGCCGAGCGCCGTGCCGCCGAGGCAGGAGGCCAGGGTGACGGCCCAGAACGCGATCTGCGCCCACGTCGGCATCGCCCAGAGGTCGAACGCCGCCGCCGCGAGCACGGGGTAGACGACACCGACGACGACCGCGCCCGCGTAGTGCTGCCACACCGACCACCACCGGTAGAGGACGATCAGGAATCCGATCTCGGCGAAGAAGGCCCACCACACCGCCGCGCCGAGGAAGGGGAACACGACGAGCCCCGACAGGACGCCGGTGAGCAGCCCGGCGAACGGGCGCTGCAGCAGCCGCAGCGCGATCGTCGCGGGGAGCAGCCACAGCCCCGCGAACGCCATCGCCGCGATCGGCGCCACGGGGGTGAGCGCCGTGGACAGCCATCCGGCGCCCCAGAGCATGATGCCGCCGGCCACGCCGATCGCGGCGCACGTGAGCAGGTACGCGGTGGTGACCTTCCCCATCAGTGGGCGCCCTGCTGTGCGCGCTCGGACTTCGGGGCGGGCGAGGCCGCTCCGACCCGCCAGTAGCCGACGAAGCTGATCCGGTCCTTGTCGACCCCGCGCGCGACGAGGCTGCGCCGCGCCGCGGTGGGCAGGCCCTGCTCGCCGACGACGAAGACGTGCGTGCCGGATGCCGGGGCATCCATGGCCTGCAGAGCGTCGAGCGCGACGGATCCCGGCTTCGCCGCGGCATCGCGCACGAGCCAGCGCACCTCGACGCCCCGCGGATGCGCGAGGTCGAGGACGTCCTCCTCCGAGGGGGTCTCGAGGAGGACCGTGCCGCGGGCGCCCGCGGGGAGGGTGGCGCAGATCCCGGCGATCGCGGGCACGCCGGTCTCGTCGGCGACGAGGAGGACGTCGTCGACCCCTCGTGCGGGGTTGAACCCGAGCCCCTCGTCGATGATGACGACCGACTCGCCCGGGGCGGCGGTCTGCGCCCAGCGCGACGCGGGGCCGGCGGAGGGGCCCGAGCCGTGCAGCACGAAGTCGACGTCGAGCTCCGCGCCCCCGCTCGGGCCTTCGGCGCGGTAGGCGCGCACGGTGTAGTTGCGCATGACGGGGCGGACCCCGTCGGGGATCCGGAGGTACTTCAGATACCCGAGGAGCTTGTTCGCCTTCGCGGGGAGGCGGTCGAGCCCCTCGTCCGCGCCCTCGCCGCTGTGCGGCAGGAAGAGGCGGAACCACTGGTCGTAGCCCATCGGGGTGAAGCGGGCGATCTCGCCGCCGCCGAGGGTCACGCGCATCCAGTGCGGGCTGAGCCGCTGGCTGCGCAGCACCTCGAGCCGGATGAGCTCCTGCGAGGCGGGCTTCACGAGGGACGAGAACCGGGCCATGCGAGTCCTTTCAGGGGGCGAGTGGCGCCGCGAGACCGGCCGTATGTGCGGTTCCGGGGCGTCATGCGTGACATTCGGGCGGTTTCGTGGGGTGGGGGCGGGTCAGGGGGCCCACGGGAAGAGCGCGATGAGGATGCCGGCGCTCGCCGCCCAGAAGGCGACGACGAACAGGGTGTCGCGTCGCCGCCACGGCACCAGGTGGCGCTCCGTGCGGTCGGAGTGGGCGCCGAACGCCCGGGCGTCCATCGCCAGGGCGACGCGCTCGGCATGACGGATCGCGCCGGCGAGCAAGGGCACGACGTAGCCCCACCACCGCGCGACCGCCGCGAACGGCCCGCGTCCGCCGTGCGCGCCGCGCACCCGGTGGGCCTGCCGGATGACGTCGAGCTCGTGGCCGAAACGCGGCACGAACCGGAACGCCGCGAGGGCGGTGTATCCGATCCGGTACGGCACCCGCAGCTGCTGCACGCTCGCACGCACGAGGTCCGGCCCGGTGCTCGTGAGACCCGCGATGAGGGCGAGCGCGATGATCGCCGCGAGCCTCAGCCCGGTCGCGAGGCCGGTGAGCAGCGCCCCGCCGTAGAGCGACCACCCGCCGAGCCGCAAGACGACGACAGAGGTGTCCACGCGGGACGCGTCGGTCCAGACCGCCATGCCGAGGCCGATCACCGCCGCCGCGACGGGCAGCGCTACGAACAGCAGCAGGGCGAGTCGGCCGGTGATCCGCGCTCCCGCGATCACGACGGCGTAGGCGAGGGCGATGAAGACCAGCGGTGTGGCGAGGTCGCGGGCGAACACGAGCAGTGCCATCGCGGGCAGGGGCGCGGCCAGCTTCGCGAGCGGGTTCAGCCCGTACAGGAAGCGGCCCTCCGCCGGGACCGTCCGCGCCCAGGGGTCGGCCGTCGTGGCGCTCACGACGCGTCATCCGGGGTGGGCGCGGGCGGGGTGGGGGTCACGAAGTCCGCAGAATCGCGCGTACTCCGCATCCATTCGGCGGATTCGTGCGGAGTTGGTGACATCGTGCGGGGATGCGCGGCCGTGGTCGCGGCGGGAGGCAGGTCGGCGAGCCGCGTGACGCCGGCGAGCGACGGGTGGGCGTCGAGTCCCGCGAGAGCGAGGCGGAGCGGGGGCTGGCGCAGGCCCGCGGAGCGCAGCAGGCCGTCGTCGGCGAAGACCGTCGCCGTCGGGGCATCCGCGACGATGCGTCCGTCGCCGACGACGATCGTCCGGTCGGCGTACTCCGTCACGAGCTGCATGTCGTGGGTGACGACGAGGATGGTGGTGCCCGATCCGCTCAGCTCCTGCAGCAGGTGCATGAGCTCGTCGGCGCGGGCGCGATCCTGGCCGAAGGTGGGTTCGTCGAGGGCGAGCACGGGAGCGCCCGCGACCAGGGCCGTGCCCACCGACAGCCGGCGCTTCTGCCCGCCCGACAGCAGGAACGGATGCGTCTGCGCCTTGTCCTGGAGGCCGAACCGGCGCAGCACGTCCTCGACGCGGTCGCGCACTGCGTCCTCGGGCAGACGCTGCAGGCGCAGCCCGTGGGCGAGCTCGTCGAACACGGTCGGCGCGATGAACTGGTGCTCGGGGTTCTGGAACACGAAGCCGATGCGCCGCGACAGGGTGCGCACGTCGGCGCGGCCGATGTCGACACCGGCCACCTGGACCTGCCCGCGCGGCACCCGCACGACCCCGGCGATCGACTGCAGCAGCGTGGTCTTGCCCGCGCCGTTGGCGCCCACGATCGCGACGAACTCGCCGGGGGCGACGTCGAGGTCGATCCCGTGCAGGATCTCCGCGCGTCCGCGCCGCGTCCGCAGCCCGCGCACGCGCACGATCGACGTGGCATCCGCGTCGGTGCCTCCGTGCCGCGGTGGTGCGGAGATCTGCGCCGATGCGGATGCCTCGGTGGCATCCGGTCCGCGGAAGTGCAGATCTCCGCGCGAGCGCACGCCGGGTGAGGGCGCGGGGGTGTTCTGGGAGGCGGGCGCGGGGGTGGATGCCAGGGCCGCGCGCAGCTCGGTGGGATCGAGGGGCAGCGGGTCGAGCCGCCATCCGGCGCCTCGCAGCCGCAGGGCGGCGATCGTCGAGACGGGGAGCCACACGCCCATGGCGTGCAGCTCCTCGGCGCGGCCCCGCAGCACCTCGTCGAGGGGGCCGTCGGCGAACGTGCGGCCGTCGTGGTCGAGCACGACGACGCGGTCGGTGATCCGGGTGGCGGCGTCGAGGTTGTGCTCGACGAGCAGGACGGCGCGGTCGCCCGCCGCGACGACCTCGCCGAGCGCGGCGTAGACCTCTTCGATCCCCTGCGGATCGAGGTTCGCGGTCGGCTCGTCCAGCACCAGCAGGGGAGAGCCCATCGCCAGCGCGCACGCGATCGCGAGGCGCTGACGCCCCCCGCCGCTGAGGCGGTCGGGGTTCTCGTGGCGGCGGTCCCACAGGCCGACCCGCCGCAGGGCATCCTCGGTGCGGGCCAGGACCTCGCCGACGGGGAGCCGCAGGTTCTCGGGCCCGAAGGCGACCTCGTCGAGCAGGCTGCCGGTGACGAGCTGGGCGTCCGGGTCCTGGAAGACCATCCCGACGTGGGTGCTCAGCCGAGCCACGGGAGTCCGCACGGTGTCGAGACCGTCGACCGAGACCGTGCCGGTGACCGTCGCCGGCACCGCGTGCGGGATCAGGCCGTTGAGGGCGAGGGCCAGCGTGGATTTTCCCGCCCCGCTCGGCCCGAGGAGCAGGACGACCTCCCCGCGCGCGACGTCGAACCGAGCCGACGCCGGTGACGGGGCATCCGACCCCTCGTACTGCACGCCCACGTCGCGCACGCGCAGCAGCGGCGTCGGCGGGGCGGTGGCGGGATCCACGGACGCCGCGTCGGAGACGGCAGAGGTCACGGGGCATCCCAGCGGTCGGAGCGGATAGTCCTCTCTAGGTTAGCCTCACCTTATCTGCCCGCCAACCTCTCCCGAGCCGGCCGCCCCGGGCCCCCCATCCCGCCGCCGCGCCACGTCTGTCCCGCGCCGCGCGCGGGGGACGCAGGGTCAGCGGCGGATGCTCTGGCGCGCCACGCCGGCGCGGCGCAGGGAGGCGCCCACGCCGAGGCCCAGGGCGGTCCAGGCGACGGGGCCGGCGACCGAGAGGGCGAGGTAGGCGATCTGCGCCCACGGCGCGAGGGTTCCCAGGTGCGCCGCGAAGAACACGACCACCGCCACGAGGACGCCGATGAGCACCGCCGAGATGAAGAAGCGCCAGGCGCCCCAGGCGCGGTAGCGGGTGAGAGCCGCCACCCCCTCCTGGATCGCGCCGAACAGTAGTGCCGTCCCGAGGAAGCGCATCGTCCAGGCGGGGTTGAACGCGCTCGAGACGAGGGCCGCCAGCACATGCGTGAGGATGGCGACCAGCGGCAGGCGCAGCACCTCCTGCGCGATGATGCCCGGCAGCACATGCGCTCCGAGCACGAGGCCGTACACGAACGGTGCGGTGGCCAGGACGACGGGGGTCGCGATCCCGGCGATGCCTCCGACGATCCCCGTCGCGACTCCGATCGCCGCGCACACGAGGAGCGTCCGCGTCGTCAGGATCGGGTTCCGAGGCACCCCTCCAGCCTACCGGCGCGCAGAAGCCCGCGTTCCGGTGCGCGACCCGGTCACGGACGGCGTCGGCGCGGTGTGAGGCGCACCGCGGGCAGCGGCGGCGCGGGGATCCGTTCGTCGCCGTGGTCGACGACGTGCCCGAAGCGGGGCACACCGTCCGTCTCCCCGCGTCCCTCGGCCTCCCAGGCATCCCGGGCCGCAGCGATCTCGTCGTGCGCGCGCCCCACGAAGTTCCACCACATCACGATGTCGGCCTCGAACGGCTCGCCGCCGAGCAGGAAGACCGTCGCGGCCTCCTCCGCGTGCAGGGTGATCTCCGTGCGCGCGAGGCCGAGGTACAGCAGGTGCTGCGCGGTGAGGTCGACGGATGCCGCGACGACGGCGCCCGCGTCCGCATCGGCATCCGTGCCGGTCGCGACCGAGACCGCACCGAACGCTCCGACGAGCGCGTACTCCCACGCCGGCTCCAGCGACAGCGTGACTCGCGCGCCGGCGGGCACGGCGATCTCCACTCCCGCGATCGGCGTGTGCATCGTGGCCGGCGAGGCGACGCCCGCGAACGTGCCGACGACCACCGTGGCCCGCGCCCCGTCGCCGAGGTCGACCACGGGCAGGTCCTCGTGCCGCTCGAAGTCGGGCGCACCGTGCCGCCGTGACTCCGGCAGAGCGACCCACAGCTGCAGCGCGTCGAGGTCGACCGCGTCCTCGCCCACCGAGTACTCGGAGTGCGCGATCCCGGCGCCGCTCGTCATGAGGTTCAGGACGCCGCGGCGCACCACGACGTCGCTGCCGAGCACGTCGCGGTGGCGTACCTCTCCGACGAACGGCCACGTGACCGTCTGCAGGCCGATGTGCGGATGCGGCTCCACCCGCATCCTCGCGGTCTGCGGCCCGAACCGATCGAGGAAGCACCACGCTCCCACCATTGGCAGGGCCCGCTGCGGCAGACTGCGGTGCACCGACATCGCCCGCACGCCGCCGAGGGGCACCTCGCGCGCCTCCAGGAGCAGCGCCCGCGGCCCGTCGCACCGCGGCGGCGCCTCGGTCTCCTCCGGCCCGGCGTCGAGTCGCGTCATCCGCGGCCGATGCCCTCGTCGGCCGGGCCCGGCTCCTCCGTGCGGGCGTGCTCGGCGACCTCGACGTCGCGGTCGCGCCAGTGCACCCGGAGTCCCGGGACGTCGGTGCCCTTCAGATACTTCACGACGAACGAGCAGACCGGCACCACGGTCTCTCCGCGGGCGGCGACGTCGGCCATCGCCTCGGCGATGAGCCTCGTCCCCAGTCCGCGGCCGCCGAAGGCGGGGTCGATCGAGGTGTGCGGGAAGACGAGCCGCCCCTCGGCATCCGGCTCGAACTCGGTGAACCCGGCGACCGTCCCGTCCACGGTGATCTCGTAGCGCTGGGCCTCGTCGTTGCGGACGACCTGCACGTTCTCGGACATGGCGTCTCCTCTCGGTCGGATCGGATGTCCTCCCCAACGTAAGCCGCGGCGCGCGTGTTCCGCCAGCGCCAGCGGGGCGACGGGAGGGGGAGGGTCGCCGTTCGTCGCGCGATCCGTGCCGCTCGTCGCTCCGGACGCGGGGAGCGCGGGACGGTGCGCCGCACGCTCCCTAGCCTGGGGGCGCGCAACGCCGCGTCCCGTGAGGAGTCAGCATGTCCACACCGTCATCCCGCCGCAGAGAAGCCGTGGTCGACGACGATCCCGTGATCGTTCCGGACCCGAGCCTTCCGCCGACGGCCGTCACCGCCGAGCAGGAGGCGGCCACCTCCCGCTGGACGTGGCCCAAGGTCGTGCTCTGGGTCGCCATCGCGCTCCTGGGCGGACTCGCGTGGGTCATGCTCGCGATCGTCCGCGGCGAGACCGTCAACGCCATCTGGTTCGTCTTCGCCGCGGTGTGCACGTACCTGATCGGCTACCGCTTCTACTCCAAGGTCATCGAGAAGCACCTGCTGCGCCCCGACGATCGCCGGGCCACCCCCGCCGAGGTGAAATCGGACGGCAAGGACTACGTCCCCACCGACCGGCGCGTCCTCTACGGCCACCACTTCGCGGCCATCGCCGGTGCCGGGCCCCTCGTCGGCCCCGTCCTCGCCGCGCAGATGGGATATCTCCCCGGAACCATCTGGATCATCGTCGGGGTCGTCCTCGCCGGTGCCGTGCAGGACTACACGGTGCTCTTCTTCTCGATGCGCCGCGGCGGGCGCACGATCGGCCAGATGGCGCGGCAGGAGCTCGGCCGCATCGGCGGGACGGCCGCGATCGTGGCGTCCCTGCTCATCATGCTCATCATCGTCGCGATCCTCGCGCTCGTCGTGGTCAACGCCCTCGGGGAGAGCCCGTGGGGCGTCTTCAGCGTCTCGATGACGATCCCGATCGCCCTGTTCATGGGCGTGTACCTGCGCTACCTCCGCCCCGGCAAGGTGACCGAGGTGTCGATCATCGGGTTCGTCCTGCTCATGGCCGCCATCATCGGCGGCGGCTGGGTCGCCTCGACCGAGTGGGGCTACGCGGTCTTCCACCTCGACAAGTCGACGATCGCGTGGGGCATCATCATCTACGGCTTCATCGCCGCGATCCTCCCGGTGTGGCTGCTGCTCGCCCCGCGCGACTATCTGTCGACCTTCATGAAGATCGGCGTCATCGTCATGCTCGCCGGCGCCATCATCGTCGTCCGTCCCGAGATCTCGGTGCCCGCCATCACCGTCTTCGGCGAGAACGGTCTGGGGCCCGTGTTCTCCGGCCCGCTGTTCCCGTTCCTGTTCGTCACGATCGCCTGCGGCGCCCTGTCGGGGTTCCACGCCCTGATCGCCTCCGGGACGACTCCGAAGCTCGTCGAGAAGGAGCGGCAGACCCGCTTCATCGGCTACGGCGGCATGCTCATGGAGTCCTTCGTCGCGATCATGGCGCTCGTCGCCGCCATCTCGATCGACCAGGGCATCTACTTCGCGATGAACTCGCCCGCCGCCCTCACCGGGGGGACGGTCGAGGGTGCCGTCGCCTTCGTCAACTCGCTCGGTCTCACCGGAGCGCCGCTGACGCCCGACATCCTCACCGAGACCGCCGCGAACGTCGGCGAGGAGTCGATCGTCTCGCGGACGGGCGGCGCGCCGACCCTCGCGCTCGGGCTCGCGCACATCATGCATCAGGCCCTCGGCGGTCAGGCCATGATGGCGTTCTGGTACCACTTCGCGATCATGTTCGAGGCGCTGTTCATCCTGACCGCGGTGGATGCCGGGACGCGCGTCGCGCGCTTCATGCTGCAGGACTCGCTCGGGCACTGGTTCCCGCGCTTCCGCGACGTCACGTGGCGCCCGGGGGTCTGGATCTGCACGGCCATCATGGTCGCCGGCTGGGGGTACATCCTGATCCTCGGCGTCACCGATCCGCTCGGCGGCATCAACACGTTCTTCCCGCTGTTCGGGATCGCGAACCAGCTGCTCGCCGCGATCGCGCTCGCCGTGGTGCTCGCGATCGTCGCCAAGCGCGGTCGCAGCTACCTGCGGTGGCTGTGGATCGTCGCCGTGCCGCTCGCCTTCACGGCGGTCGTCACCATCACCGCGTCGATCTACAAGATCTTCTCGCCCGTCCCCTCGATCGGCTACTGGGCCAACAACGCCAAGTACCGGGCGGCGCAAGCCGCCGGCGACGGGTCGCTGGGGAAGCCCGAGGTCGTCGACGCCGTCATCCGGAACACCGCCGTGCAGGGCACCCTGTCGATCGTGTTCGTCACCCTCGCGATCGTCGTCATGGTGTCCGCGGTCGCGGTGACCATCCGGGCGATCCGCAACGGCGGGGGAGAGAACACCGAGGACGCGCCCGTCGCCTCGCGGCGTTACGCGCCGGCCGGGTTCCTCGGGACGAAGCCCGAGCGCGAGCTCGAGAAGCAGTGGGAGCCCATCCTGGCCGAAGAGCGCGCCGAGCTCGCCCACCGGGGGCACTGAGCCGTGACCGCCGTGCCGAGCCCCTCCGTGTCGCTCCGGGATCCCGCCGCAGCGCCCGTCGCGGGCGCGCCCGGCGCCGATGCGGGGGCGGTCCGGCGCGCGCTGGCCGCCCTCGCGCGGGCGGGGCGCGGCATCCGCTGGTACGTCACGACCCTGATGGGCGACACGGCCTATGCGACCTACGTCGCCCATCACCGTCGTCACCATCCGGACGAGCCCGCGCTGAGCGAGCGGCAGTTCTGGCGGCAGCGGATGGACGATCAGGACCGCAACCCCGGCGCCCGGTGCTGCTGAGGCGGCCCGCGCGGGCGTCGAGCCGGTGCGTAGGCTGACGGGATGAGCCACGACGTCGTCCTCGCCGCCGCCCTGGGCGTGCTCGGCGGCGTCGTGCTCACCGTGCTGCTCGTGCTCGCGCGCCGCCTGGCGAGGGGCACCACCGACCTCGGCAGCGATGCGGAGCGGGCCGCGCACCAGGCGCTGCACCAGGCGAGCTCCGCCGCCGTGCATCTGCGCGGCGGACTCGCCGCGCCCGACGTCGATCGCGCCGCCCGGCCGCTGCGGGTGCTCCTCGGGTCGGCCGGCGTCGCGATCGTGCACGACGGGCGCGTGGTCGCCGCCGACGGCGTCGCCGCGGACCACGCCGGCCACGCGGATGCCGCGATCGCCCTCGCGGCGGAGGTCCGTGCCTCCGGCCGGCGCGAGGTGCGGCGCGTCGACGAGGACGAGGGCGTCCCGGGCTCGGAAGCGGTCGCCGCCCCGATCCTCGTCGACGGAGCGGTCACGGGCGTCCTGGTCGCGTTCCACGCACCGGTGCGGGCAGCGCTCGTACGGGCGGTCACCGAGGTCGCCGACTGGTGCGCGGCACAGGTGGCGCTGGGCGATCTCGAGGCCTCGCGCACCGCGCTCGCCGAAGCGGAGCTGCGGGCGCTGCGGGCCCAGATCTCCCCGCACTTCATCTACAACGCGCTGACGGCGATCGCCTCGTTCATCACGACCGACCCCGCGCGGGCACGCGAGCTCGTGCTGGAGTTCGCGGACTTCACGCGGTACTCCTTCCGGAGGCAGGGCGAGTTCACGACGCTGGCCGAAGAGCTGCGCAGCATCCACTCGTACCTCGAGCTCGAACGGGCCCGGTTCGGGGAGCGCCTCACGGTGACCCTGCGCATCGCCCCCGAGACCCTCGCGACGGTCATCCCCTTCCTCTCCGTGCAGCCGATCGTGGAGAACGCCGTGCGCCACGGGCTCGAGCCCGGCGAGGGCGGGGGGACGATCCGCATCGAGGCGCGCGACGACGCGACCCACACGGAGATCGTCGTCGAGGACGACGGCGTCGGGATGGATCCGGAGGCGCTGCGGGCGCTCCTGACGGCGGGCACGGACGGCGGCCACATCGGCGTGCGCAACGTCGACACGCGCCTGCGCCAGCTCTACGGCGCGGCCGGGGGCCTCGTCGTCGAGACCAACACCGGGGCCGGCACCCTCGTGCGCATGCGGGTGCCGAAGTCGCAGCCCGCGCACGACGCGATGCGGGATCGCGACGTCGACGCGGCGCGGTACGGAGAGGGCGCGCACGCATGATCGACGTGCTGGTCGCCGACGACGAGGCCCCGGCCCGGAACGAGCTCGCGCATCTGCTGCGCGGGGACCCCCGCATCGGTGAGATCCTCGTCGCGGCCTCGGGGAGCGACGCGGTCGCGCTGCTGAGCGCGCGGGCGGTCGCCGTGGCGTTCCTCGACATCCACATGCCGGGGCTGGACGGTCTCGCCCTCGCCGCGGCGCTGCAGCGACTGGCCTCCCCGCCCGTCGTCGTCTTCGTGACCGCGGACGACGCCCGCGCCGTGGAGGCCTTCGACGTGCGAGCCGCCGACTATCTGCTCAAGCCCGTCCGCGTCGAGCGGCTGCGGCGCGCGGTCGATCGCGCGGTCGAGCTCGCCCGCGACGGGCAGGGCCGGATCGAGACGGCGGGAGCCGCCGACGCGGACGACGAGGTGGTTCCGGTCACGATCGGGTCGGCGGTGCGGTTCGTGCGGCGCCGCGACGTGCGCTGGGTGCACGCTCAGGGGGACTACTCGCGGCTGCACGTCGACGACGGTCCCGGCCACCTCGTGCGGGTGCCGATCTCGGACCTGGAGGAGCGCTGGGCGGAGCGCGGCTTCGTGCGCGTGCACCGTTCGTACCTCGTCGCGATCGGCGCGGTCGTCGAGGCGCGGCTCACCGGGACGGAGCCGGCCGTGGTCGTCGGCGCCGCGGGGCCGGACGCCGCGACCGACGCCCGGCCGGCCGTGCTGCCGGTGAGCCGGCGGATGCTCCCCACGGTGCGCGACGCCCTCGTGTCCGCGCCGGGGAGGCCGCGATGACGGACGCGCCCCGCCGGGTGCGGGTCACGGCGGATGCGCCCGGTCGGGTGCCGTCGCCCGCGCGCCGGAGCCCCGCGACGCACGGCATCCCGCTCCCGCCGGCCGCGGCGGCGTCCGGAGCCGACGCCGTCTACGATCGCGCCCTCCGCCGCGCGCAGCTGCGGCTCGCGCTCGGCACGGTCGCGGGCTTCGTCGTCGTGGTCGTCGCCCTGACGGTGGCGATCGCGCTGATCCCCGAACTGGACGCCGTCGTCCTGTACGGCGTGCCGCTGTCGTGGCTGCTGCACGCCTTCGCGTTCTACCCCGTGATCGTCGCCTTCGCCCTCCTCTACACGCGCGCCGCCGCGCGCAACGAGCGGCGTTACCGCGCGCTCCGCGAGCGCGGGTGAGGCCCGGGTGAACGGCGTCCTCGACCTTGCGGCCGTCGCGGCGGTCATCCTCGCGACGGTGCTCATCGGCGCTTACGGGCTGCGGCTGTCGCGGACGACGAGCGACTTCTTCGTGGCATCCCGCACCGTCCGCCCCGCGTGGAACGCCTCCGCCATCAGCGGCGAGTACATCTCCGCGGGCACGTTCCTCGGGCTCTCCGGCCTCGTGCTGCTCGACGGCGCGCGCGGGTTCTGGTTCCCCATCGGCTACGCGGCCGGCTACCTGCTCGTGCTGGTCTTCGTCGCCGCGCCCCTCCGCCGCAGCGGCGCCTACACGATCCCCGACTTCTTCGAGGCGCGCCTCGAGTCACCCGTCGCACGGCGGGTGACGAGCGCGGCGGTGCTCGTGATCGGATGGCTGTACATCGTGCCGCAGCTGCACGGCGCGGGGCTCACGCTCGACGTCGTGGCGGGTCTGCCGGTGTGGGTCGGCGCGGTGCTGGTGGCGCTGCTCGTGGCGGCCCTCGTCGCCGCGGGAGGCATGCGGGCGATCACGTACGTGCAGGGTTTCCAGTACTGGCTGAAGCTCACGGCGCTGCTCGTGCCGCTCGTCGCGATCGTCTTCGCCCTGCGCGGTGCCCCGACCGAGATCGATCCGGGCGCCGTGTTCCCGGCCGAAGCGGGCCCCGCCGGCATCGACGCCTACGCCACCGGCTCGCTGCTGCTCGCGCTGCTGCTCGGCACGATGGGCCTGCCGCACGTCCTCGTGCGCTTCTACACGAGCCCCGACGGCGGCTCGGCCCGCCGCACCACGGTGCTCGTCATCGTCCTGGTCAGCGCGTTCTACGCCGTCTCGAGCGCCATGGGGCTCGTCGCGCGCGTCGTGGCGCCCGACCTCGCGACGCCCGGCGCCGCCGACGCAGCCGTCTTCGCGCTGCCCTCCCGCGTCTTCCCGGGGATCGGCGGCGACCTCCTCACCGCGCTCGTCGTGGCGGGCGCGTTCGCCGCCTTCCTCGCGACGTCGGCGGGCCTCATCGTCTCGCTCGCGGGTGTCGTCAGCCAGGACGTCTTCGGCGGCTCGGTGCGCTCCTTCCGGGTGTCGGCGGTGCTGTGCGCCGTCGTGCCGCTCGTCATCGCCCTCGTCACCGCACCGGCGGGCATCGGATCGAGCGTGGGCTTGGTATTCGTGTTCGCGGCATCCTGCCTCTCGCCCGTCGTGCTGCTGGGCGTGTGGTGGCGCGGCCTCACGGCGCGCGGCGCCATCGCCGGCATGGTCGTCGGCGGCGTCGCGTGCGGGCTCTCGCTGCTCGTCCACGCGGCGGTCGGCGGGATCGGCGCTGCGGCGCCCTATCTCGCCCAGCCCGCGGCGTGGACCATCCCGCTCGCGACCGTCGTGACGATCCTGGTCTCCGTCAGCGACCGTCGGGGCGCCCCGGCGACCGCCGACCGGTACCTCGCCCGCCTGCACGCGCCCGAGCCGGAGTGACTCGCGCCGGAGGAGTGCCGCCGCCGACCCGGGGCCGCCCGGGTTCGCCGTCCCCCCGGGTCGCCGTGCGCGACGGGGCCTTCCGCGCGGACCGGGTCGGGACGGATGATGGATGCCGTGCCGTCCGACCTCCCCGCCGCCGCTTCCGCGCACCTCCGCGCCGCCGACCGTGCGGACCGTGCCGGTCGCCGGACTCCGCGCGTCGCGGCGGCGGCTCTCCTCGGCATCCTCGTCGCCCTGACCGGATGCGCCGCGTCCGGTCCCGTCCCGGCCCCGTCGACGAGCGCGGTGCCCCCGACCCCGACCCCGAGCCCGACGCCCACCCCGACGCCGACGCCGACCGCGGACCCGCTCGCCGGGCTCGATCTCGGGCAGCGTGTGGGCCAGGTCTTCATGGTCGGCACCGACGTGTCATCCGCCACCGCCGACACGCTCGCCGCCGTCACCGATCGGCACGCCGGCAGCATCTTCCTGCACGGTCGCACCTCGGGCGGCGCCGACGGCGTCGCCGCGGTGGTCGGGCAGTTCACGGCGCTCGTGGGCGGCGTGTCCGGGCCCACCGGGGGTGTTCCGCTGTGGGTCGCGACCGATCAGGAGGGCGGCGAGGTCCAGGTCCTCCAGGGGCCGGGGTTCGACGACATCCCCTATGCCATCCGCCAGGCCGACCTGTCCGACGACCAGCTGCGCGCCTCGGCGACCACGTGGGGCCGGCAGCTGGCCGCCGTCGGGGTCACGATGAACCTCGCGCCGGTCGCCGACATCGTCACGAGCGCGGCCACCCGCTTCGACAACCCGCCGATCGGCGGCTACGGCAGGCAGTACGGATACGACGCACCGACCGTGACCGCCAAGGCCGGCGCCTTCGCCGACGGGATGCGGGCGGCGGGGGTGCTTCCGACGTTCAAGCACTTCCCGGGGCTCGGGCACGTCACCGCCAACACCGACGACACCGCCGACGTCGTCGACACGACCGTGACGGCGGACGGTCCGGACGTGTCGCTCTATCGGCCGCTCACGCAGTCGGGGCCGTCGGCGGTCATGGTGTCGTCCGCGATCTATCAGAACATCGATCCGTCCACGCCGGCGGTCTTCTCGCCGACCGTCGTGCGGCTCGTGCGCGACGAGGTCGGCTTCGACGGCGTCGTGATGACCGACGACGTGTCCGCGGCGGTGGCCGTGCAGGCGTGGAGCCCCGCCGACCGGGCGATCGACGCCCTCACCGCCGGCGTCGATCTGATCCTGGTCTCGGCCGACCCCACGGTGTTCGCCGAGATGTACGACGCGGTGCTCGCCAAGGCGCAGGCCGATCCGTCCTTCGCCGCCCTCGTCGATGCGGCCGCCGCCCGGATCGTCGCGGCCAAGCACCCGGGATGACCGCGGCGGCGCCGGGCGCGGGCCGGGGCTGACAGACTCGGGGGATGACCTCCGCCGCCGCCCTGACCGACCTCGTGCCGGCGGGCGCGTCGCCGGATGCCGCGTACGACGGCTTCGTGCGGTGGGCGGCAGGGCGCGGGCTCACTCTCTACCCGGCGCAGGACGAGGCCGTGATGGAGCTCGTGTCGGGTGCGCACGTGATCCTCTCCACACCCACCGGGACGGGCAAGTCGCTCGTCGCCATCGCCGCCCACGCCGCGTGCCTCGCCGGAGGCGGTCGGTCGTACTACACGGCACCGATCAAGGCCCTCGTCAGCGAGAAGTTCTTCGCCCTGGTCGAGGTGTTCGGCGCCGAGAACGTCGGGATGGTCACGGGCGACTCCTCGGTGAACCCGGATGCCCCGATCGTCTGCTGCACCGCCGAGATCCTCGCCAACATCGCGTTGCGCCAGGGGGCGGATGCGGCGGTCGACCAGGTCGTGATGGACGAGTTCCACTTCTACGGCGATCCCGATCGCGGCTGGGCGTGGCAGGTGCCGCTGCTGCTGCTCCCGCGTGCGCAGTTCCTGCTCATGTCGGCCACGCTCGGCGACGTCACGGCGATCGCCCGCGACCTCGAGCGCCGCACGGCGCGGCCGGTCGCGGAGGTCACGGGAGTGGAGCGGCCCGTGCCACTGCACTTCTCGTACGAGCGCCGGCCCGTGCACGAGGTGCTGACGATGCTCGTGGACGAGCGCGAGGTGCCGGTCTACATCGTGCACTTCGCGCAGGCCGCGGCGCTCGAGCGGGCGCAGGCCCTGGCATCCGTCACCCTCACCACGCGCGCGCAGCGCGACGAGATCGCCGAGGCGATCGGCGGGTTCCGCTTCACGACCGGGTTCGGCA
The DNA here is from genome assembly GCF_037146215.1 of Microbacterium sp. MMO-56. Classification (NCBI taxonomy): domain Bacteria; kingdom Bacillati; phylum Actinomycetota; class Actinomycetes; order Micrococcales; family Microbacteriaceae; genus Microbacterium; species Microbacterium sp. MMO-56. The sequence continues at coordinate 56,605 of NZ_JBBCVW010000011.1, read as the reverse complement.
AGACGCTCTCACGGCTGGTCCGGGCGGGCATCGGCGTGCACCACGCGGGGATGCTGCCGCGGTACCGCCGGCTCGTCGAGACCCTCGCCCAGCGGGGGCTCCTGCGGGTGATCTGCGGGACCGACACCCTCGGGGTGGGCATCAACGTGCCGATCCGCACCGTCATGATCACGGCGCTGAGCAAGTACGACGGCACGAGGATGCGCCAGCTCAGCGCGCGGGAGTTCCACCAGGTCGCGGGCCGCGCCGGACGGGCCGGGTACGACACGCACGGCAACGTCGTCGTGATGGCGCCGGAGTGGGAGATCGAGAACGCCGTCGCCCTCGCCAAGGCGGGCGACGACGCCGCGAAGCGCAAGAAGATCGTGCGCAAGAAGGCGCCGACCGGTGTCGTGAACTGGGGGGAGGGCTCGTACGAGCGGCTCATCGCGGCCCCGCCCGAGCCGCTCGCCCCGCAGCTGAAGCTCACCGCCGCGATGCTCATCAACGTGATCGGTCGGGGCGGCGACGTGTTCGGAAACGTCCGCTCCCTCGTGTTCGACAACCACGAGCCCCGGTCTCGGCAGTACGACCTGGCCCGTCGGGCGATCGCCATCTTCCGCACCCTGGTCGACGCCGGCATCGTCGAGGTCGTCACCCCCTCCCGCGAGACCGCGCAGATGCGCGCTTCCGGGGGTGAGAGCGTGACATCTGCGCAGTCTCGCGAGATCAGGTTGACGGTCGATCTGCAGCCGAACTTCGCGCTCAACCAGCCGCTGTCGCCCTTCGCGCTCGCCGCGATCGAGCTGCTCTCGCCGGACGACGACCTTCCGCCGGGTGCCCGCCCGGCGGAGGCGGGTGCGGCGGGTGCGGGTGCGGCGGGTGCGGCCGGGGCGGGCGTTCACAACTCCGGAGAAGCTGACGCGGAGTCGTCCGCGGAGGCCGATTCGGCGCCACCCGAGCCGTCTTTCCGGAGTAGTGAACAGGGCGGCACCGTGCCGGGGGTCGGGACGGGGCACTACGCCCTCGACGTGGTGAGCGTGATCGAGGCGACCCTCGACGATCCGCGCGCGATCCTGGCGCAGCAGGAGTTCCGGGCCCGTGGCGAGGCGGTCGCCGCGATGAAGCGCGACGGGATCGAGTACGAGGAGCGCATGGCCCTGCTCGAGGGGATCACCCATCCGAAGCCGCTCGATGCGCTGCTCGCCCAATCGTTCGAGGTCTTCGCGTCCAGTCAGCCGTGGGTGCGCGACTTCTCGCTGAGTCCCAAGTCTGTGGTCCGCGACATGTTCGAGCGGGCCATGTCCTTCGCCGAGTACGTGTCTTTCTATCAGCTGCAGCGCAGCGAGGGGCTGGTTCTGCGGTACCTCTCGGATGCCTACCGCGCCATCCGCCAGACGGTTCCGGCCGAGGCGCGCACCGACGAGCTGATGGATGTCATCGAGTGGCTGGGCGAGCTGGTCCGGCAGGTCGACTCGAGCCTCGTCGACGAGTGGGCGGCGCTCGTCGACCCCGCCTCCCATCTGCCCGAGGACGGCGCGCCGGTCGTCCCGCCCGCCCCTCCCTCGGTCCTCACCAACGAGCGCGCGTTCACCGTCCTGGTCCGCAACGAGCTGTTCCGGCGTGTGCAGCTGGCCGCCCGGCAGGACGACGACGCCCTCGTCGCCCTCGATCCCGAGATCGACTGGCCGGGCATCCTCGACCGCTACTACGACGAGCACGACGAGATCCTCATCGGCGGCGCGGCGCGATCTCCGCGGCTGTGTGTCATCGATCGGGCGGATGCCGCGGCAGGCGTCTGGCGGGTCGACCAGACGATCGACGACCCCGCCGGCGACCACGACTGGCGCATCCGCGCCGAGGTCGACCTCGCCGCATCCGTCGAGGAGGGCGCCGCGGTCGTGCGCATCGTGGAAGTTGTGCGGCTCTAGCGTCGCCCGTCGCCGCGGGCCTCGGGGCGCGGAGCCGCCCGCGGAGTCGCCCGCGGAGTCGGAGGGCGCGGATAGCCTGGACGGGTGAGCTCCTCTCCTGACCGGTCCGACGATCCGTACGCGGACGTGCCGTGGGACGTCGACGAGCTGACCCCTCCCGACGATCTCGACGCGCCGCCCCCGCCGGAGTACGACGGCTACGCTGGCGCGCTCGCTCGGGCGACGCGCTCGGCGCCGGTGTCGCTCCCGGCGGACGGGCCCGCACCCGCCGCCCCCGTCGCCTGGACCGCACCGCCCGCCCCTGGCGCGTCCCGCGCGCGGACCTCGCCCGATCGCACCGGCCAGGACCCGCTCACCGTCCTCAAGGAGGTGTTCGGCTACGACACGTTCCGCGGCGACCAGGCCGACGTCGTCGCGCAGGTCGTCGGCGGCGGCGACGCGATCGTCCTGATGCCGACCGGCGGCGGCAAGTCGATCACCTACCAGGTGCCCGCCCTCGTGCGCCCGGGCACGGGGCTCGTGATCTCGCCGCTGATCGCGCTCATGCACGACCAGGTCGACGCCCTCATCGCCAACGGGGTCAACGCCGCGTATCTCAACTCGACGCAGAGCGCCGCCGAGCGGGCGGGCGTCGAGCGGGCGTACCTGTCCGGCGAGCTCGACCTGCTCTACGTCGCCCCGGAGCGACTGAGTGCCCCGGCGACGACGGCGCTGCTGCAGCGAGGGCGGCTCAGCGTCATCGCGATCGACGAGGCGCACTGCGTCAGCCAGTGGGGGCACGACTTCCGCCCCGACTACCTCGCGCTGGGAGACCTGGCCGAGCGTTTCCCGGGCGTGCCGCGGATGGCCCTCACCGCCACGGCGACACGCGCCACCCACGCCGAGATCACCGAGCGGCTGCACCTGGACGACGCGAGGCATTTCGTCGCCAGCTTCGACCGGCCCAACATCCAGTACCGGATCGAGGCGAAGACCGATCCGCGCCGGCAGCTGCTGCAGTTCATCCGCAGCGTCGACGCGGTGTCCGGGCCCGTGGGAGTGCGCGAGCCGTCCGCCGGGATCGTCTACGCCCTCAGCCGCAAGTCGGTCGAGCAGACGGCGGAGTACCTGCGCGGGCAGGGCGTGGACGCACTGCCGTACCACGCGGGGCTGGATGCCTCGGTGCGCGCCCGCCATCAGGAGCGGTTCCTCCGGGAGGAGGGTGTCGTGATGGTCGCCACGATCGCCTTCGGGATGGGCATCGACAAGCCGGACGTGCGCTTCGTGGCGCACATCGACCTGCCGAAGTCCGTCGAGGGCTACTACCAGGAGACGGGTCGCGCGGGCCGCGACGGGGAGCCGGCCGTCGCGTGGATGGCCTACGGACTCGGCGACGTCGTGCAGCAGCGGCGCCTGATCGACCAGTCGCCGGGCGAGCGCGCCTACAAGCAGCGGCTCGGCCAGCACCTCGACGCGATGCTGGCGCTGTGCGAGACGGTGACCTGCCGACGGCAGAACCTGCTCGCCTATTTCGGGCAGACATCCGAGCCCTGCGGAAACTGCGACACGTGCCTGCAGCCGGCGGACACGTGGGACGGACTCGTCCCCGCCCAGAAGCTCCTGTCGACGATCGTCCGGCTGAAGCGCGAACGCAACCAGGCGTTCGGCGCGGGCCACCTGATCGACATCCTGCGCGGGGCGTCCACGGAGCGCATGCGCCAGCAGGGCCACGACGCGATCGCGACGTACGGGCTCGGCGCCGACCTCAGCGACCAGGACTGGCGCAGCGTCGTCCGTCAGCTCCTCGCCCGCGGGATCATCGCCGCGCACGGCGAGTACGGGGTGCTCGTCGTCGGCGACGACGGCCCGGCCGTCCTTCGCGGGGAGGTCGCCGTCCCGCTGCGACGAGACGTCCTGGGTCGTTCCGGCGGAGGCGCCCGCGTCCGCAAGGCGGCGGCGACCGATGCGGTCGCCGAGGGAGATCGCGACCTGTTCGAGGCGTTGCGCGCGTGGCGCTCGGCGACGGCGAAGGAGCAGGGCGTGCCCGCCTACATCGTCTTCGGGGATGCGACGCTGCGGGCCCTGGCGGACGAGCGGCCGCGCTCGATCGACGCACTGGGCGGCATCACCGGCATCGGCGCCAAGAAGCGCGAGGCGTACGGCGAGTCCGTGCTCGCCGTCATCGCCGCCGCGGAGTGAGCCCGGCGCCGCGCCCCGTCGCCGCGCCCAGCTGTCACGATCCGTCGCCGAACTCCGTCGCGCGGGGGAGGTCCGCGCGAGAGCGCGACCGTACGCTGGCGGTGAGTGCCCCCCACCTGGATGGAGATCGGATGTCCACGCCCTCCCGCCCCGCTGCCGACCGCTTCCGAGGCGTGCTGCTCTGGATCGGCGCCGTCGCCGCGGTGGCCGTCGTGCTGCTCGCGATCCTGTTCACCCATGGGGTGACGGCCTCGCGGCCGGGTGAGATCGTCGCCGCCTCCGTCGGGTTCGCGGGCGTCGTGATCGGCTGCGCGACCGCCGCCGTCGCCGCCCGGAGATCGCGCCGCGCCGCCTGAGCGCAGAAGACTGGTGAGACGGAGTCTCACGTGAGCTGAGTGTGGGTGTCACACAGCGGCCTGCGGGAGGCGCGCGGCGCGCTTTGTGGACACCACGCAAGGGGTTTGCAGCCGAGTTGTCGCGCTCCTACCGTCGGGAGAGATTCCCTCCGCTCCTCCGTCGATGGAGAAAGGTGCCCCGATGGCCGACGCCGCCGTTCGACAGAACGTCCATCCCCGCAAGCCCGCCACGAACAAGCGAACCCCGGCCGGCGGTGCACCTACCGCCGCGCACTCCGCCGCGGAGGCCCAGGAGCCGCGCATCGACGTCGCGGCCGTCACCGACCTGCTGCTGGGGACGTGGGGCGAGACGCGGCGCGAGGCGCGGGAGATGATCAAGGATCCGGCGTTCTGGCGCATCGAGGGGCAGCCGATGCCCGAGCACCGCGAGCGGGTCCTCGGACAGCTGCGTCTCCTCGTCGCCAACGACGGCTCGCGCCGCGCGTTCCCGAAGGAGTACGGCGGTCTCGAGGACAACGGAGCCAACCTCGCCGGCTTCATGGAGCTCGTCCTGGCCGATCCCAGCCTGCAGATCAAGTCGGGGGTCCAGTGGGGTCTCTTCGGATCCGCGATCTATCAGCTGGGCACGAAGAGGCACCACGACGCGTGGCTCCGTGACGTGATCGAGCTCGAGCTGCCGGGCGCCTTCGCGATGACCGAGACCGGTCATGGCTCGGACGTCGCGTCCATCGGCACGACGGCCACCTATGCCCCCGAGACCGAGGAGTTCGTTATCCACACTCCGTTCCGCGGGGCGTGGAAGGACTACCTCGGCAACGCCGCGCTGCACGGCAAGGCCGCGACCGTCTTCGCGCAGCTCATCACGAACGGCGTGAACTACGGCGTGCACTGCTTCTTCGTGCCGATCCGCGACGACGACGGCGCCTTCCTGCCCGGCGTCGGCGGGGAGGACGACGGCGTGAAGGGCGGGCTCAACGGCATCGACAACGGCCGGCTGCACTTCGACCACGTGCGCGTCCCGCGCGTCAACCTCCTGAACCGCTACGGCGACGTGGCGGCCGACGGCGCGTACACCTCCGACATCGCGAGCCCCGGGCGCCGCTTCTTCACGATGCTCGGCGCGCTCGTCCAGGGTCGGGTCTCGCTCGACGGGGCGGCGACGACGGGCACGGCGCTGGCCCTCTACATCGCGCTGACCTACGCGAACCAGCGTCGTCAGTTCGACTCGGGCGCGGGCAGCGAGGAGGTCGTGCTGCTCGACTACGGCCGGCACCAGCGGCGCCTCCTGCCCCGACTCGCCCAGAACTACGCCCAGTTCTTCGCCAACGACGAGCTGCTGCGGACCTTCGATGGGGTCTTCTCGGGTGCGAAGGACACGCCCGCGGAGCGCGAGAACCTCGAGACGCTGGCCGCCGCGCTCAAGCCCCTGTCCACTTGGAACGCCCTGGACACGATCCAGGAGGCGCGCGAGGCGTGCGGCGGGTCCGGATTCCTCGCCGAGAACCGCCTCGTCGGGCTGCACCACGACCTCGACGTCTACGTGACGTTCGAGGGCGACAACAACATCCTCCTGCAGCTGGTCGGCAAGCGCCTGCTGGCCGACTACGCGAAACAGTTCAAAGACGCGGATGCCGCGAAGCTGGCATCCTTCGCGGCGCGGCAGACCGCGGGCAAGGTCTTCCACGGCGCGGGTCTGCGGCGGTTCGGCCAGTCGGTCGCCGATCTCGGGTCCACGGCCCGATCGGTCGAGCTCGGCCTGCGCGCCGAGCAGCAGCACGAGCTGCTCGCCGGGCGGGTGGAGCAGATGATCGCCGACATCGCGGCCCGGCTGCGACCGGCGGCCAAGGCGTCGCCGGCCGAGGCGGCGGCGATCTTCAACGCGAGCCAGTCGGAGCTCATCGAGGCGGCTCGCGCCCACGGCGAGCTGCTGCAGTGGGAGGCGTTCAGCGACGGGATCGCGGGCATCGAGGACGACGGCACCGTGCAGGTGCTCACGTGGCTGCGCGATCTCTTCGGCCTGCACCTCGTCGAGAAGCACCTCGCCTGGTATCTCGTGAACGGACGGCTGTCGACCCAGCGTGCGGCCGCGGTCTCGAAGTACATCGACAGGCTGTGTCTGCGGCTGCGTCCGCACGCGCAGGACCTCGTCGACGCATACGGTTTCGCCCCCGAGCACGTGCGCGCTCCGATCGCGTCCGGTGCCGAGCGCGACCGCCAGGACGAGGCGCGCGCGTACTACGACGCGCTCGCCGCGTCCGGGGAGGCACCCGTGTCGGAGAAGTCGCTCCCCAAGCGCTGACCGCGACCCGGGCCGCCCTCCGGTGCGGCGGGGACGATCTCGTAGGTGAACGACCCCGTGTAGCGGAACACCTCGCCGAGCCCGGTGACGCTCACGCGGGCATCGACGTGCTGCCGGCCGTCGATGATGCGTTCATCGACGGTGACACCGGCCCACGGCGGAAGGACCAGCGCCAGGGGCCCGACCCTCCCGCGCAGGCGGCGTGAGCTCAGGCGCATGCCGCCGTCGATCACCTCGACGGCGAGCGTGACCTCGAGCCCGCCGCGGCGCCCGAGTCGATCGACGATCGCGCCCGGGATGGGCGTCATGCGGTCCTCCATGCTGCGCGGTCGCCCGCGGAAGCCGAAGACGCGCGTCGCCGCGAGCGTACCGTCCGACCGCGGTTCGTTCCGGACGAGGAGCGGAACGTCCCGACCGGACTCGGGGAACAGGACGTGTCGCCACGCCAGGACGCGCAGGACCGGTCCCAGGAGGCGCGAGGTCGGACCGGCGAAGTCGTAGCTTCCGCGACCGATGCCCACCGATCCGCTCGGAATCGGGCCGGCGTAGGTCTGCAGGATCGGATGGAGTGCCGAGAAGAGCTCCGGGCTCAGGGCGCGCTGATAGACCGATCGACTCCGCATCGTGCTCATGCCTCTCACGGTACCTCAAACTGAACATGTTCAGTTATGGTGAGGATGATCCAACGGACGAATCGGAGGGGTGCAGCATGCAACGGCGGACGAAGGCGGTGGTCACGGGCGCGAGCGGGTTCATCGGCACCGCGCTGGCGGACGCGTTCCGCGAGGACGGCCACGAGGTCGTGACGATCGGGCGCCGGGCATCCGTCACCTGGGACGACCCGGCGCGACTCGCGGACGCGGTCGACGGCGCGGACGTCCTGGTGAACCTGGCCGGGAGATCCGTGAACTGCCGCTACACCGACGCGAACCGAGCGGAGATCCTCCGCTCGCGGGTGGAGACCACCCGTCGCCTCCATGTGGCGATCGCCGCCGCCGCACGCCCGCCCCGCGTGTGGATGAACGCCTCGACGGCCACGATCTACCGCCACGCGATGGACCGACCGCACACCGAGCGCACGGGGGAGCTCGGCACGGGCTTCTCGGTCGACGTCGCGCGCACCTGGGAGGAGGTCTTCTTCGCGGGGGAGCTGCCCGGAACCAGGCGCGTCGCGCTCCGGATGGCGATCGTGCTCGGCGACGGTCCCGCCACGCACCTGCTCGCGATGCTCGCGCGGACCGGGCTCGGCGGCCCGCACGTCGACGGCTGGTGGCTTCAGCACCGTCGATACCGCGGCGTCGGGCCCCGTCCCACCGGCGACGGGCGGGCGCCGCACCACCGCACCGGCGGACGGCAGCACTTCAGCTGGATCCACCTCGACGACGTCGTGGGTGCGGTCCGCTTCCTCCGCGACCGGGACGACATCGCGGGGGTCGTCAACCTCGCGAGCCCTGAGCCGAGCGACGATGCGACGCTCATGTCGACTCTGCGACGCGTCGTCGGAGTTCCGTTCGGTCTCCCGATCCGCCGGTGGATGCTCGAGCCGGCGATGTGGGTGGTACGCACCGAGCCCGAGCTCGTCCTCAAGAGCCGCTGGGTCCTCCCCGGTGTCCTGGCCGAGGAGGGGTACGTGTTCCGGCGGCCCGTCCTGGAGGATGCCCTGCGCCGGGCTGTCGGAGGCCGCGGCTAGCCTGGCGGGATGGACGACCTGCGCACCGGACCCGACGGCCTCGAGCGCTGCGGATGGGTGGGCGACAGCGACGAGTACCGCCGATACCACGACGAGGAGTGGGGGCGCCCCCTGCGCGGAGACCGCGCCCTGTTCGAGAAGGTGAGCCTCGAGGGGTTCCAAGCGGGGCTGTCCTGGATCACGATCCTGCGGAAGCGCCCCGCGTTCCGCGCGGGATTCGCCGGCTTCGATCCGCGTGCGGTCGCCGCGTTCGACGAGGCGGATGTCGAGCGGCTGATGGCGGATGCGGGGATCGTGCGCAACCGCGCGAAGATCCTCGCCACGATCGGCAACGCCCGGCTCGTCACGGGGATGGCGCCGGGTGAGTTCGAGGCGCTGATGTGGTCGTTCGCCCCGCCGCCCCGATCCGAGGCGGAGCGCCCCCGCACCTTCGCCGATGTGCCGGCGCTGACCCCGGCGTCCGATGCCCTCTCGACGGCGCTGCGCGCGGCCGGCTTCCGCTTCGTCGGATCGACGACGATGTACGCGCTCATGCAGTCGGCGGGCATGGTCGACGACCATCTCGTCGGCTGCCACCGTGCGGTGTCCGACTCCTGAGGCCGTCAGGGAGTGAGGACGAGCCGCGCGCGGGTCGTGCGTGAGCGTTCCCACGCCTCCGCGACGTCGGCGAGGGGCACGGCGTGCGCATCGATCGCGTACCCGCCCGTCATCACCTCCGCCGCGAGGCCGGGCAGGTCGGCGAGGATGTCGCGGGGTGGGACGGATCCCTGCCCGCTTCCGACGATGCGCAGGTTGCACGCGCGCAGCGCCGCCGACGGGATCGGCGACTCGGGCCCGGTGACCGAGCCGATCTGGATCCACGTCAGCGGCTGCGCGTCGTCCTCACGAGCGGGCACGACGGCGCGGAGGGTCGCCGCGGCCCAGGGGCCCCACAGGTAGTCCAGCACCACGTCGACGTCGCGACCGACCGCGGCGAGGTCCCTGCGCACCTCCTCGGGATCGCGGCCGAGGTCGACCACCGCGTCGGCGCCGAGGTCGCCCAGCTCCGCGAGCCGCCCCGGGTAGCGCCCGGCGGCGGCGATGTGACCGGCGCCGAGGCGGCGGGCGACCTGCACGGCCATACGCCCGGCATTGCCCGTCGCCCCCATGATCAGCACGCGCGAGCCGGGCGTCAGATCCACCCGGTGGAGCAGGGCGATCCACGACGACATGGCGGGGTTCATGGCCGCCGCCACGACGACCGGATCCACGTCCCCCGGCAGGGCGACGCTGCGGCGCGGGTCTATGACGATCTGCTCGGCCATGGCGCCGCTCTCGACGACGAAGTATCGGAGGGTGCCCTCGGCGTCGCGGGCGACACCGTCGACGCCGGGGATGAGCGGCAGGTCGCCGGTCGTCGAATAGTGGGATCCGTCTGCTTGCGAGCGCACCCGCGGGTGCAGCGCGGACGCCAGGACGGTGACGAGCTCCTGATCTCCCGAGGCGATGGGCGAGGGCACCTCCGCGAGGTGCGGCGGGGTGTCGAACGAGGTGACGAGTGCAGCGCGCATATCGGCTCCTTAACTAAGTTAAGTCACATGCTCCCTTAACGTCGTTAAGCTGTCAAGCATGGCGAAGGGAATCACCCGCGAACTCATCGTCGAGGCCGCCCTCGGCGCGCTCGACGACGGCGGGATCGATGCCGTGACCCTGCGCGCCGTCGCGACCCGGCTCGATGTGCGAGCCCCCGCGCTGTACTGGCACGTCCGCGACAAGCAGCAGCTCCTCGACGAGATGGGCACGGAGATCCAGCGGCGCGTGCAGCGCGCCGTGTCCCAGATCCCGGCGGGCACGCCGTGGCCGGACGCGCTGGAGTGCTACGCGCGGGTGCTGCGCCGAGAGTATCTCGCCCACCGCGACGGCGCGCGCACGTTCAGCGGCACGCGTCTCACCGACCCCGAGCTCCTGCGCGGCCAGGAGCCGCGGCTCGCGGACTGGGTCGCCCAGGGCGTCGGGCTCGTCGACGCGATGGACGCGGCGGAGCTGGTCACCGCGTACGTCGTCGGCTTCGTCATCGAGGAGCAGGAGCGCGCGCAGTCCGCGGCCTCCGATCCCGATCGCTACTCCCTCGACGTGCGCGACGCCGCCGTCGGGCCGGACTCCCCGCTCGTCGCCGCCTCCGGCCATGTGCGCGCCGATGCGGATGCCCGCTTCGCGCGGCAGCTCGCCGTGCTCGTGGCGGGCATCGTCGCCCGGGTCGGCGCGCCGGCCCGTCCGGCGGCGGAACGACCCCCGCGCGCGCCGTCGGCCGGCGCGGCAGACTGAGCGCATGGCACGCGATGAGGACCGGGCGCACGTCGCCGACGCGCACGACATGATCCGCGTCGTCGGCGCACGCGAGAACAATCTCCGCGGCGTGGACGTGGAGATCCCGAAGCGCCGTCTCACGGTGTTCACGGGCGTCAGCGGATCGGGCAAGTCGAGCCTCGTGTTCGCGACGATCGCGAACGAGTCGCAGCGGCTGATCAACGAGACCTATCCCACGTTCGTCCAGCAGTTCATGGGCCAGCTGAGCCGCCCCGACGTCGACGCTCTGGAGAACATCAGCCCGGCGATCGTCGTCGATCAGGAGCGGATGGGCGCCAACGCCCGTTCGACGGTGGGCACCGCGACCGACGTGCACGCGATGCTGCGGCTGCTGTTCAGTCGCGTCGGCGTGCCGCACGTCGGATCGCCGCAGGCCTTCTCCTTCAACGTGCCGTCCGTGTCCGGCGCCGGTGCCGTGACCATCGCCGCCGGCACGGACCGCGCCCGGAAGGAGCGGCGGTCCTTCGAGATCACGGGCGGCATGTGCCCCGAATGCGAGGGACTCGGACAGGTGAGCGACATCGACGTCGACGAGCTGCTCGACCGTTCGCTGTCCCTCGCGCACGGCGCGATCACCGTCCCCGGCTACACGCCCGACGGCTGGATGGTGAAGGGCTACAGCGAGTCCGGCTTCTTCGACCCCGACAAGCCCATCCGCGACTTCACGGAGACCGAGCTGCACGACCTCCTCTACAAAGAGCAGACGAAGGTCAGGATCGCCGGGATCAACATGACGTACCAGGGGCTGATCCCGAAGGTCACCGCGTCCATGCTGCAGAAGGATCGGGATGCCCTCCAGCCGCACGTCCGCGCCTTCGTCGACCGCGCCGTGAAGTTCATGCCCTGCGCGGCATGCGGCGGAACTCGCCTCAACGACGGGGCGCGGTCCTCGAAGATCGGCGGAGTGAGCATCGCCGACGCCGCCGCGATGCAGATCACCGATCTCGCGGAGTGGGTGGACTCGCTCGACCTCCCCGAGGTCGCGCCGCTGGTCGCGGGACTGCGCCAGACCCTCGCGTCCTTCGTCCGGATCGGTCTCGGCTACCTCTCGCTCGATCGTGCCAGCGGCACGCTGTCGGGCGGCGAGGCCCAGCGCACACGGATGATCCGTCATCTCGGCTCGCCGCTCACCGACATGACCTACGTCTTCGACGAGCCCACCACCGGACTGCATCCCCACGACGTGCAGCGCATGAACGAACTGCTCCTGCAGCTGCGCGACAAGGGGAACACGGTGCTCGTGGTCGAGCACAAGCCGGAGGTGATCGAGATCGCCGACCACGTCGTCGATCTGGGGCCGGGAGCGGGGCGCGCCGGCGGCGGCATCACCTACGAGGGCGACGTCGCCGGGCTGCGCGCGTCGGACACCGTCACGGGACGCCAGCTCGACCATCGCGCCCGGCTCAAGGAGGCGACGCGCGCGGCGACGGGCGCGCTCGAGATCCGCGGTGCGAGCCTGCACAACCTGAGGGAGGTCGACGTCGACGTCCCGCTCGGCATCCTCACGGTGGTCACCGGCGTCGCCGGATCGGGCAAGTCCTCCCTCATCCAGGGCAGCCTCCCGGGTCTCGCCGAGGTGGTCTTCGTGGATCAGAGCCCGATCAAGGGGTCGCGCCGGTCGAGCCCCGCGACCTACACGGGAGTGCTCGACGCGATCCGCGCCGCCTTCGCGAAGGCCAACGGCGTGAAGGCCGCCCTGTTCAGCGCGAACTCGGAGGGCGCGTGCCCCGCCTGTCGCGGGCTCGGAGTCATCATCACGAACCTGGGGTTCACGCAGAGCGTCGAGACCCGGTGCGAGCTGTGCGAGGGATCGGGCTTCAGTGACACGGTGCTGGGCTACACGCTCGAGGGTCGGAACGTCGCCGACGTGCTCGCCATGTCGGCCGAGGAGGCCGCGGGTTTCCTTTCGTCGGGTCCGGCCCACGTCACGCTGCGACGGATGGTGGACGTCGGCCTCGGCTACCTGACGCTCGGCCAGGCGTTGAGCTCGCTGTCCGGGGGTGAGCGTCAGCGGCTGAAGCTCGCCATCGCGATGGCGAAGAAGAGCGCCGTGTACGTCCTCGACGAGCCCACGTCGGGACTGCATCTCGCCGATGTCGAGGGCATGCTGGCCCTCCTCGACCGGCTCGTGGACGCCGGCAACTCCGTCATCGTGATCGAGCACCACCAGGCGGTCATGGCCCACGCCGACTGGATCATCGACGTCGGTCCCGGGGCGGGCCGGGACGGCGGCACGATCGTCTTCGAGGGCACCCCGGCCGACCTCGTCGCCGCCGGCTCCACCCTCACCGCGCAGCATCTCGCCCGCTACGTCGCGGGCTGACCGTTCGCGTCTCGCCGTCGCCCTCGGGGTCGGCGCACGGCACCGAGGTGACGTAGGCTGTCCGGGTCCGCACGATGTGTGCGCCTGATTCAGCACCAGGTCCCGACGCCCACGCGATCGAAGATGAGCCCGGAGGGGAGCCGAGCCGCCGATGAGGTCCTTTGCGTGGCTGCGCGCGCGCCCGAAGACGCTCGTCTCGGCGGGCATCGTCACCGTCGCCGCGGTCGCGGTCGGCTTCTTCGCCGTCGTCTACGAGGGCAAGCCCACCACCGAGGTCGACCTCCACGACGGCGGCGTCTGGGTGACCAAGCAGTCGAGCCTGCTCGTCGGGCATTTCAACCATGAGTCGCGGGTGCTCGACGGCGGGATGCGCGCCGCCTCGTCGGAGTACGACATCCTCCAGAGCGGCTCGCGGGTGATGATCGTCGACCCGGCCGACTCCTCCATCTCCGCGATCGATCCGGCACGGGTCGTGCTCGCCGACTCCGCCCAGCTCGCACCGGGATCCGCCGTCGCAATGGGGGCCGGGACCGTCGCCGTGCTCGAGCCGTCCGGCACCCTCTGGGCGAGCCCGTTCGGCGCGGTCAGCGGCATCGGGGCGCAGGGCTCGGAGCCGGTCGCCGACGAGGGCAAGAACTCGCACGTGGCCGTCGGCGTCGACGGCACGGTCTACACCGTCTCGGCGGAGGAGGCGGTCCTGCGCTCCTACGGGCCCGGCGACGAGGGCACGACGGTCGAGAAGTCCTCGCGCACGCTCGAGGGCGTGGGCGAGGCCGACGACCTGTCGCTCACCGTCGTCGGCTCGACCGCGTTCGTCCTGGACGAGACCACGCGCACCCTCCACGGCGGCGACGGGTCGCGTGTCGAGGTCCCGGCCGACGCCGTCCTGCAGCAGGCGTCCGGCACGGCGGACGCCGTCACCCTGGCGACGCCGACCGATCTCGTACGCATCCCGATCGGCGGTGGGGACCCGGTCACGGTCCCCTCCGGAGGCGCCGAGGGCACCCCCGCCGCGCCGGTCTTCGTCGCCGGATGCGCGTACGGCGCCTGGTCCGGCTCGGGTCGCTTCGTGCGCGACTGCCCCGGCGAGGGCGACGACCTCGTGGAGCAGGTGCCCGGCGTCGAGCCCACGAGCGACCTGCGCTTCCGTACCAACCGCGACGTCGTCGTCCTCAACGACGTGTTCGGCGGCGCGGCGTGGATGGCCTCCGACTCGCTCCAGCGGGTGGACAACTGGCAGGACATCACGCCCCCGGAGGGCGACGGCGAAGAAGAGGAGGAGACCACCGAGGAGACGGTGCAGACGACCCTCCCCGAGCGCACCGACCAGAACACCCCGCCGATCGCGCAGGACGACGAGTACGGCATCCGTCCGGGCCGCACGACGGTGCTCCCGGTCCTCGACAACGACACGGATGCCGACGGGGACGTGCTCGTCGCATCGGTGTCGCAGCCGCCCTCGTTCGGCAGGATCGAGCCGATCCACAACGGCGCCGCGCTGCAGATCACGACGCCCGCCGACGCGCGGGGGTCCACGACCTTCCGCTACGACGTCGAGGACGGCCGCGGCGGGGAGGCGTCGGCTTCCGTCACGCTGACGGTGCACGACTTCGACGTCAACTCCCCGCCGGTGCAGAAGCGGACGACCCCGATCACGGTGGAGTCCGGCGGGACGGCTTCGTACAACGTGCTGCCGGACTGGATCGATCCGGACGGCGACGACATCTTCCTGCTGGACGTCCAGCCGGACGGCGGGGACGAGGCCGACTTCACCTCGGACGGCCAGATCACCTACCGTGCGATCGGCGGGGTGCAGGGGCGCAAGGATGTGCCGATCATCGTCTCGGACGGCACCGACCCCGGCGCGGGCATCGCGCGCTACGACATCCGGCCCCTCGGCACGACGGTGCCGATCACGAACGCCGACCACGTCGTGACGCGGGTGGGTCGTGCCGTCACCGTCGCTCCGCTCACGAACGACACGAGCTCGGGCAGCGAGCAGCTGCGCCTCACCCGCGTGGACGTGGAGGACGAGGGCGCCACCGTGGTGCCCGACTTCGCCGACAAGACGTTCTCGTTCACGGCGAACGCCCCGCGCACCTATTACGTCCAGTACCTCGCCTCGGCGGGGCCGAACTCGGTGCCCGGACTCGTCCGCGTCGACGTCCTGCCCGACGGCGGCGAGGACCTGCCGCCCATCGCGGTGCGCGACGTGGCGCTCCTGCCCAGCGGCGGCGACGTCCTCGTGAACGTCCTCGCCAACGACACGGATCCGGCCGGAGGCATCCTCGTCGTCCAGTCCGTCACCGTGGACCCGGGCAGCGGCGTGGCCGCCGCCGTCCTCGGGCACGAGACGATCCGCATCAGCGACCTCGCCTCGATCGACTCGCAGGTCCGGGTGGGCTACACCGTCTCCAACGGCTCGCAGTCGGCGAACGGAGAGATCGTCGTCATCCCCGTGCCGGCTCCGTCGAAGCTGCGTCCGCCGGTCGCGAACGACGACCAGGCCGTTGTCCGCGTCGGAGACACCGTCACGATCCCGGTGCTGGAGAACGACTACCACCCGAACGGCGACACGATCCATGTCGCGCCCGACCTCGTCGAGCCGCTCATCGACCCGGCCGACGGCGAGGCGTTCGTGTCGGAGGACACGGTGCGCTTCCGCGCCGGCAGCGAGCCGAAGACCGTCTACGCCACCTACGAGGCGGTCGACCCGAGCGGTCAGCGCGACGCCGGCTACCTCACGATCCAGGTGCTGCCGCGCAACGACGAGGCGAACTCGGCACCGCGCCCGCGCGACCTCACGGCCCGCACGCTCAGCGGCTCGCAGGTCGAGATCCCCGTGCCCCTGGACGGCATCGACGAGGACGGCGACTCGGTCGAGCTCGTCGGCATCGCCGATGCGCCCAAGAAGGGCCGCATCGTCGAGACGGGGGCGAACATGTTCGTCTACCAGGCGTTCGAGGATGCGGTCGGCGTCGACTCCTTCACCTACCGGGTGCGCGACCGGCTCGGCAAGGAGGGCACCGCTCCCATCCAGATCGGCATCGCCGCCGCGGCCTCCACCAACCAGGCACCCTACGCCGTGCGCGACTCGGTCGTCGTCCGGCCGGGTCGCGAGGTCGCCGTCCCCGTGCTGGAGAACGACTCGGACCCCGACGGCGACGAGTTCGGGTTCGCCCCCGACGACGCCGTCGTCGTGCCCTCGGACGTCCCAGGCCTGCGCGCGCGCCCGAGCGGCAAGTACCTGCTCATCACGGCGCCCGACACCCCGATGAACACCTCCGTGCAGTACTCGATCACGGATGCCCGCGGCCTGCGCGCGACGACGAACGTGCAGATCACCGTGGACGAGAACGTCCCGCTGCAGCCGCCGATCGCCCGCGACGACCGCGTGCGCGCCGAGGACGTGCAGGACGACGGCACGGCGCGCATCGACGTGCGCGAGAACGACGACGACCCGGACGGCACCAAGAGCGCCCTCGCCGTGACGCTCGGCGCGGGCGGCGAGGCCGCCCGGGTGCTCGGCAGCGGCGAGGTCGAGGTCACGGTCGGCGAGGCGCCGCAGCTGATCACCTACACCGTCACGGACGCCGACGCCCAGACCGCGTCCGCGTTCCTGCGCGTGCCCGCGCTCGCCGAGCTGCCGCCGAGCCTCGTCTCCACGACCCCGATCGAGGTGAAGAGCGGCGAGTCGGTCGACGTGCCGCTGAAGACCTACGTGCGCGCGGCGGGGGGCAGGGACGTCATCATCACCGAGGCGGCGAAGGTCTCGGCGGCGCACGCGAGCGGCGCGAGCCTCATCAAGGACGAGCGCACCCTCGTCTACGCCTCCGCCGACCGCTACTTCGGGGCGGACGCGCTCACCTTCGAGGTGACCGACGGCACCGGACCCGACGACCCCGCCGGTCGCAAGGCGACGCTCACGATCCCGATCACGGTCCTGCCGCCGGACAACCAGCCGCCGTCGATGGTCGGCGCCACGCTCGAGGTCGCTCCCGGCGAGGATGCCGCAACCCTCGACCTCGCGGCGCTCGCCACCGACCCCGACCCCGAGGATCAGGGCAACCTCACGTTCCGCCTGCGGGGCGGGGCGCCGCAGGGGATGTCCGCGAGCGTCGAGGGCTCGGTGCTGAAGGTGTCCGCGCCGGCGTCGACCGCGAAGGGCACGCGGGCATCGCTCACGGTGCTGGCGGACGACGGGGCCACGACCCCCGCCGAGGCGACGATCTCGGTCACGGTGACCGCCTCCAGGCGCCAGCTCGCGAGCGCGAACGACGACGTGGTGGCGCAGTCGAACCAGGGCGCCACGGAGACGGTCGCGGTCCTCGCGAACGACGTGAACCCCTTCCCCGAGACCCCGCTCACGATCCAGAGCGCCGTGCTGGAGAGCGGGCAGGCGACGGTGACCGTCGTGGGCGACCGGGTGGAGGTCACGAGCGCGAAGACGTTCGTCGGGGTCGTCGTGGCCCGGTACCGCGTGATGGATGCCACGGGAGATCCCGATCGCGCGGTCGAGGGCCGGATCCGCGTCACCGTCCAGGGGCGTCCGGACGCACCCGGCAAGCCGACCGTGTCGAGCGTGCAGAGCCGCACCGTGGTGCTCGCCTGGACGCCGCCCACCGACAACGGAGCGCCGATCACGGGCTACACCGTGACCTCGACGTCGGGCGGCTACTACACGAAGCAGTGCGCCTCGACGACCTGCACCCTGGACGGCCTCACCAACAACGTCGAGTACAACTTCGCCGTCACCGCGACCAACCGTGTCGGGGTCTCGGACGCGTCGCTGCCCTCCGAGACGGCACGGCCCGACGTGCGGCCGGACACCCCGGCCCCGCCGACCTTGACCTTCGGCGACCGCAGCCTGCGGGTCGAATGGACGGCGCCGCACACCGAGGGCTCGCCCGTCGAGACCTACACGCTGGAGATCTCGCCCGCGCCGCCGTCGGGCGTCGCGCAGAAGACCGGCATCGGGAGCACGAGCGTCGTCTGGGACGGCCTGGAGAACGGAGCCTCGTACCGGGTGCGCGTGCGCGCGCACAACCGCGCCCCCGAGCCGAGCGGGTTCAGCCCGTGGTCGGCGCCGATGGTGCCGGCCGCTCCGCCGGACGCCCCCGGCACCCCCGCGACGTCGCTGCTCGAGCCGGTGGGGTCCCAGGCCCAGATCCAGGTGCGCTGGGACGCACCCGGATCCGACAACGGCGACCGGGTCGGCGGCTACGAGCTGCGGGTGAAGCAGGGCTCGAGCGTCGTGCGCACGATCCCCGTCCCGGCGGGCCAGACCACTCAGGCCGTCCCGGTCGACACCTCGACCAGCGACTACACGTTCGACGTCCGCGCCGAGAACAAGGCGGGCTGGGGCGAGTACAGCGCCTCGTCCGCGCCGCGGCGCGGCGTCACGGCTCCCGGTGCCCCGACGGAGGTCGCCGCGACCGAAGGGAACAGCACCGTCGGCGTCACGTGGAAGCCGGGCGCCGCCAACGGTGCGAACGCGAACGAGATCCGCTACGAGTACTCCGTCGAGGGTCGCGACTTCCGAAGCGACTGGGTCGCCGGAGGCTCGGGAGGATCGGGCACCATCGGCAACGGACAGGTCGACAACAACGGCACGTACACGATCCGCGTCCGCGCCGTCTCCACCGTGGACGGCTCGCAGTTCAACAGCGACCCGTCGAACACGTCGAACCCCGTCGCACCCTTCGGCCAGATCGGCAGTCCGGTCGCGTCGGCGTCGGCCTCGGGGACGACGATCTCCTACTCGTGGTCCTCGCCCGGCCCCAACGGCCGCCCGGTGTCGACGGAGGTCCTCGTCGACGGAGTCCTCATCAGCCGCGACGCGAACGGGTCGTGGTCCAGCGGCTACGGCTACAGCGAGACCCACACGATCGAGGTCCGTGCGAACGCCGAAGGCAGCAGCCAGACGACGGCGTCCAGCTCGGCGCGCACGATGGACAAGCCGCCGCCGCGGATCTGGGTCACGCGAGGCGACTACACGCCCGAGGGCTGCAACAACGGCTGCTATCTGTTCGTCGTCAACTGGGACAACGCCGACCTCGGCGACATGACCGTCCGCTGCATGCGGTCGGAGATGAACCGATCCGGCGAGATCCAGTTCGGCAGCGCCTACTCGGTGAACCTGACCGGTGCGGGATCGAAGCAGCTCGGCTGCTGGCTGGGCGCCGACGGCTACGACGTCTGGGTCGACGTCGTGGGCTGGGGCGGCTCGGTCGACACCGAGAAACGCGACTGGCCGAGACGATGACGACGCCGAACACCCCTTCCGCATGTCCCCCACAGCAAGGAACGAACGCATGAGCATGACCCCGGAACAGGCGGTGTGGTTCCGCGACACCTTCACCCGCCTCGTCGACAACGTCGACCTCGCCCTCCTCGGCAAGCGCGAGGTCGTCGGACTCGTCCTGTCCGCGATGCTGGCCGAGGGGCACGTGCTCCTCGAGGACGCGCCCGGCACGGGCAAGACGAGCCTCGCCAAGGCGCTCGCCGCCTCGGTGCAGGGCACGTCGACGCGCATCCAGTTCACGCCCGACCTCCTGCCCTCCGACGTCACGGGCGTCACGATCTACGACCAGCAGAACCACCGCTTCGAGTTCCACCGCGGACCGGTCTTCGCCTCGATCGTGCTCGCCGACGAGATCAACCGCGCCTCCCCGAAGACGCAGTCGGCCCTCCTGGAGGTCATGGAGGAGTCGCGCGTCACGATCGACGGCACCCCGCACGAGGTCGGGCGCCCGTTCCTCGTGATCGCGACGCAGAACCCGATCGAGCAGTCGGGCACCTACAAGCTGCCCGAGGCGCAGCTCGACCGCTTCATGCTGAAGATCTCGATCGGCTACCCGACGCTCGCGGTGACCGAACGCATCCTCGTCGGCGCGGTGGACCGCAACCCGTCCTCGGGGCTCTCGCCCGTCATCACGACGAACGCCGTCGCCGACATGGCCGATCTGGCCGCCTCCGTCCACGTCGACGGCGCCGTCGCCCGCTACACCGCCCAGCTGGTCGAGGCGACGCGCGCCTCGGAGTCGACGCGGCTGGGCGTGTCCGTGCGCGGCGCGATCTCGATGATCCGCGTGGCCAAGGTGTACGCCGCCGCGCAGGGACGTCACTACGTGATCCCCGACGACGTGAAGACGCTCGCGGTGCCGGTGTGGGCGCACCGACTGGTGCTCGATCCCGAGGCCGAGTTCTCCGGGACCACCGCCGAGGCCGTCGTCCAGGCCGCTCTCGCCGGGGTGGAGGCGCCGCTGGCGCGCGCCGCGGGCTGATGACGACGACACCGGAGACCCTCCCCCCGTCGCGCCGCGCGCGTCGGGCCGGCGGCGTGCCCGCCGCGGGGTCGCCGCAGACGCCGCCGCCGGTGCCGTCCGACCCGGTGGATGCGCCGGAGGCCGTCGAGACCGGCCTCGTCTCTCCCCGGGCCGCGACCCGCGCCGAGCTGTGGCGCGAACGGGGGGACGCCGCCGCCCGGGCGGCGGGGCGGATCTCCCGGCAGGTCGTCGACGTCGTCCGGCCGCTCGGCTGGGTCGTCCTCGGCGGCGCCGCGGTGCTGTGGTGGCTCGCGCTCGCCTTCGGATGGAAGGAGATGATGGTCGCGGCCGTGGTCGTCACCGCCGTCGCGGCGCTCAGCATCCTCTTCCTGTTCGGCCGCACCGCGTACGACATCGAGCTCGACCTGACGCGCACCCGCGTCGTGGTCGGCGAGCGTGCGGTGGGCGGGCTCGCGCTGGCCAACCGCACCGCCCGGACGATCCTCCCCTCCGAGGTGATCCTTCCCGTCGGTCACGGCCGCGGGGTGTTCCAGGTGCCGCGCCTCGCCCCCGGTGCCACGCACGACGAGGTCTTCGCCATCCCCACGACAGCGCGCGGCGTGCTCGAGGTCGGTCCGGTGAGCGTGCGCCGCGGTGATCCGATCGGGCTCTTCGAGCGCACGAACGACCGTCGCCGGGCCGTCGACCTGTACGTGCATCCGCGCACCACGTCGCTCGAGGGCCTCTCACTCGGCCACCTGCGCGACCTGGAGGGTCTGCCCTCTCAGCACCTCGCCCGCGACGACGTCTCCTTCCACGCGCTGCGCTAGTATCAGCCCGGCGACGATCTGCGCCACGTCCACTGGCGCTCCACCGCGCGCGCGGGGGCGGTCATGGTGCGCCAGTACGAGGAGACCCGCCGCTCCCACTTCGTCGTGGGGCTGTCCACCCACCCGGACGAGTACCGGGTGCCGGAGGAGTTCGAGCTGGCCATCTCGGTCGCCGGATCGGTCGGACTGCGCGCGCTGCGCGATTCGCGCGTCCTCGACGTCCGCACCCAGAACGGTCCGGTCCGCTCCCTCAGCCCGCGACGCTTCCTCGACGAGCTCTCGATGCTCGAGCACTCCCGCCCGCGGCAGGGCGGCATCGTCGCCCTGTCCGGCGGCATCGCCGCGCACGCCCCGCAGGCGGCGGTCGTCGTCCTGGTGTCGGGGTCGAAGGCGGACGCTTCGGATCTCCGGCTCGCGTGCTCGCGGTTGCCCGTCGGCGTGCGTGCCCTCGTCGTGATCGCGGATGCGCGTGCCACCGCGCCGGCCCTGCGGCGCATCGCCGACGCCGACGTGATCACCCTCGGTGAACTGGACCAGCTGCCGCGCGCCGTGCGGAAGGTGCTCGCCTGATGAGAGACGTCCTCGCGCTCCCCGACGGCACGCCCGCGCGCATCGTCGGGCTCGATCTCGGCGCGGCCGCGCTGCTGCTCTCCGTCGCCGTCATCGGCTTCGCCACGACCTTCGACGGACCGGCGTACCTCGTCGCGGGCTTCGGCGGCGTGGTGCTGGGTCTCGCGCTCGGCTGGGTGGGCGCGCGCCTGCGCTGGGGGATCCTGCCGCTCGCCGGGGCGACGGCGGGGGCCTACGTGCTCTTCGGCGGCGCTCTCGCACTGCCGCACACCGCGCTGCTCGGGGTGATCCCGACCCTCGAGACCCTTCGCGAGCTGGCGGTGGGTGTCGTCACCTCGTGGAAGCAGCTGCTGACGACGGTGCCGCCGGTCGCCGCGAGCGACGGCCACCTCCTCGTGCCGTTCATCCTGACCCTCGTCGGGGCGGTGCTGACCTCGTCCCTCGCCCTGCGGGCGCGTCGCCCCGCGTGGGCCGTCCTTCCGGCGCTGGCTGTGCTCGTGGCGAGCATCCTGCTGGGCGTCGCGCAGCCCGCCGCTCCGCTCGTGGAGGGCGTCCTCTTC
Source organism: Microbacterium sp. MMO-56 (assembly GCF_037146215.1). Lineage (NCBI taxonomy): Bacteria > Bacillati > Actinomycetota > Actinomycetes > Micrococcales > Microbacteriaceae > Microbacterium > Microbacterium sp. MMO-56. The sequence goes on along the minus strand of NZ_JBBCVW010000011.1, from coordinate 34,275 downwards.
GCTGCGGTGTCCGCCGTCTGGCTCTCGCTGCGCCAGGCGTGGGACGGCGACCGGGCCGCGGTGCGGGTCGAGTCGGCCGGGTCGTCCGACGCGGCGTCCGTGCGCAGCTCCCGCCTGCGACGGCTGGTGGGGGCGGGCGCGGTCCTCGCCCTCGCCGCCGGAGCGGGCGTCGCCACAGCCGCGTTCGCCTCGCCGCCCGTGCCGCGCTACATCCTGCGCGACTTCGTGATCCCGCCGTTCGACATCACGCGCTACCCGAGCCCGCTCCAGTCCTTCCGCGGGTACGTCCGCGACGACGCCGACACGACGCTGTTCACCGTGTCCGGCCTTCCGGAGTATGCGCGCGTCCGGCTCGCGACGATGGACGCGTACAACGGCGTCGTCTACAACGTGGCCGACGACGGCGCGGGCTCGTCGAGCGCGTTCACGCCGGTCCGGTCGAACATGTCGCCCCAGGCGAAGGGATCGGCCGCGACCGTGCGGTTCGAGATCCGCGACCTCACCGGCGTCTGGCTGCCCGACGTGGGGGCGCCGCGAGACATCCGCTTCGACGGGGCGCGGGCGGCGGAGCTGGCGCGGTCGGCGCAGTTCAACGACGCGACCGGCACCGCGGTCGTGCCGGCGGGACTGGCACCCGGCGACGCGTACACGATCGACACCGTCGTCGCGGAGGTGCCGAGCGACGCCGCGCTGGCCGACGTGCCTTTCGCGGCGCTGAAGATGCCCAAGCAGACCGGCATCCCGCAGAAGGTCGCCGACCTCGCCTCGGCGGCCACGGCCGATGCGGAGACGCCCATCGAGCGCGCCCGGGCGTTGGAGAGCAGGCTGCACACCGACGGATTCTTCAGCCACGGCCTCGCCGACGAGGTGATCTCGCTCTCCGGGCACGGCGCGAATCGCATCACCTCGCTGTTCGGCGGCGACCAGATGATCGGCGACGACGAGCAGTACGCCGTGGCGATGGCGCTCATGGCGACGCAGATCGGGATGCCCGCGCGCGTCGTCATGGGATGGCATCCGAACGACGACGATCCGCCGGGCGAGACGACGTTCACGGCGACCGGTGACAACCTGCACGCGTGGGTGGAGATCGCCTTCGCAGGGCACGGCTGGGTCCCCTTCGATCCGACGCCGGACGAGGACAACAAGCCCAACGACCAGACGACGAAGCCGCAGGCCAACCCCAAGCCGCAGGTGCTCCAGCCGCCGCCTCCCGCGCAGGAGCCGGCCGATCTGCCCCCCGCCATCGCGGAGGATCGTGAGCAGGAGGACGAGGAGCCCCCGGGGATCGACTGGCTCGGTCCGGTGCTGCTGTACGGCGGCGTCGGCGTGGGGATCCTCGCGCTGCTGGCCGCACCCTTCGTCGTGATGGGGATCATCAAGGGCACCCGTCGGGCCCGTCGCCGGGGAGCGGCGCGGACCGCGGACCGCATCTCGGGCGGGTGGGACGAGCTCGTGGATTCGGCCGTCGACCTGCGCGCACCGGTCGTGACGGGGGCGACCCGCTCGGAGAGCGCCGCCGTCGTGGGGGCGACCTTCGCCGAGCCGCGGGTCGCCGACCTCGCCGCCCGCGCCGACCTCGACGTGTACGGCCCGGGAGAGCCCGGCCCCGAGGACGTCGACGCGTTCTGGCGCGAGGTGGACGATATCGTCGGGGGCATGAGGGGATCGACGACCCGGTGGCAACGCCTGCGGGCGCGGCTGAGCCTTCGTTCCCTGCGCCGGGGCCGGACGACGACGACCGAGGGCGACGGCGGACGGTCCTCGCTCACCGGTCGCATCCGGGCCGTCCTCCGCCGCGCGACGGGGACGGGCGCGTGAACACGTCCGCCGTCGGAGCCGTCGGGGGAGCGGTGTCACCCCGCCGCCCGGCCCGGCTCGGCCGCCGCGTGGCCGCGTACCTCATCGACGCGGCCGTCGCGGCGGTCGTCCTCCTGATCGCGTCGGGCGTCTTCGGGGGAATCGCGGTGGTCAGCGCCGGACGCGTCCCGCTCCCGGTGGCGGGCGCCGCGGCGCTGGTCGTCCTCCTCGCCTGGCTCCTGGTCTACACGCTGATGCAGAGTGGCGCCGGCTCCGTCGGGATGCGGATCCTCGGGCTGCGGCTGGCGCGCGCGGACGGCGGCCGTCTCGGCTTCGGCGCGGTGCTCGCGCGCAACGTCGTGTGGGGTCTCGGCGGCCTCATCGTGGTCGGCCCGTTCTCCCCCCTGTTCGACGCCTCGCCGTGGCACCGCGGCTGGCACGACCGCGCGAGCGGCACGGTGATGACGGATGCCGCGGGGCGCGGGCCCCTCGTGGACGACGACGCGTCCGAGGCCGCGCCGGAGGACGCGCCCGTCCCGTTCCCCGCGACGGGCGCACCCGTCGTCCCGTTCCCCGCGACGGACTCGACGCCGACGGTGGCGACCACAGCTCCCGCCGAGGGCGTGATCTCCGTCGTCCCGGGGATCACCCGGTCCGCCCCCGCCGGAGGGGCGGCGCCGCCCGCGGGTGACGTGACACCCGGCATCCCGGTCGTCGACGCGCCGTCGCCACGGCCCCCCGTCGTCGCCGCGATCGTCGACGACCCGATCGATCAGACCCGGCTGTCGACCGGCGAACGTCCCCGCGCGCGCCTGGTCTGGGACGACGGCACGCGCCAGGCGGTGTTCGGACGCACCGTGTTCGGGCGGAACCCCGCCGCCGAGACCGGGGCGACGGTCTCGCCCGTGCGCGACGAGACCCTTTCGCTCTCCAAGACGCACTTCGAGCTGATCCCGGACGAGGACGGTCGCGCGCTGTGGGTCATCGACCGCCATTCGACCAACGGCGTGCTCATCCGGCGGGGCGGCGAGGCCGTCGCGGCCGAGCCCGGCGCCCGCACGCGCGTGCAGCGGGGGGACGTGCTCGAGTTCGGCGACCGTCGCGTGACGATCCAGGTGGCGCCATGACCGACGCTCCCATCGTCGTGCGCGCGGGGGCCGCGAGCCACACCGGACTGCGCCGTCGCGTCAACGAGGACGCCTATCTCTGCGCCGCTCCGCTGTTCCTCGTCGCCGACGGCATGGGCGGCCACGACGCGGGCGACCGCGCGAGCGCCGCCGTGATCGCGGAGTTCGGGCCGCTCACGGGCAGGGCCAGTCTCGCACTGGACGACGTGCGCGCCGCCCTGCAGCGTGCCCGTCGGCGCGTGGCCGCGATCGCGAGCGGGGGGCGCGCCGCCGGCACCACCCTCACCGGCGTCGTCGTCGCCGACGTCGGGGGAGCGGGCTACTGGCTGGCGGTGAACGTGGGCGACTCGCGCACCTACCGGTTCGCGAACGGCCTCCTCGAGCAGGTGAGCGTCGACCACTCGGTCGTGCAGGAGCTCATCGACGCCGGCGTGCTGTCGGGGGCGGATGCCAGCGTCGACAGTCGCCGCAACGAGATCACGCGGGCGATCGGCGCGGGAAGCGACGGTCAGGCCGACTACTGGATGGTCCCCGCCGAACCCGGCGACCGCATCCTGGTCTGCTCCGACGGCCTCTCGGGCGAGCTCGACGCCCGACGGCTGTGCGACATCCTCCGGGACGAGCGCGATCCGCAGGCGGCGGCGACGCGCCTCGTCCACGAGGCGTTGCTGCACGGCGGTCGCGACAACATCACGGCCATCGTGGTGGACGCGCTCGCCGTGATCGGTGCCGAAGACCTGTACGACACCGCCCCCGCCGGCGGCCGCCGCTCCGATGCGGACGGCGACACCCGGCCCCGCGGTGCGAACTGAGCTGGGAGAGGTCCTCATGACGACTGGAATGCACGTGAGCTACCGCCTCGCGGACGCCGACCCCTGGTGGGTCGCGGCGGACGGGGGCGCCGTCGTCCTGCTGGCCCCCGCCGTCTCCGCGGCCACCGCCGACGCGGTCTGGCGCCGGCTCGGCGACGGCGGGATCGCCGCCGTCCTGGACGCGCTGACGGGGGCGTTCGGCACGTCGCTGACGGAGATCCCGCCGTTCGCGCTCGCGATCGCCGAGGCCGGCGGCGTCCGCGTCGCCGTCCGCGGCGCGATCCGCATCGTCGCCGGGTCGTCCACCGTCTCGGGTGAGGGCGTCGCGACCTGGGCGGAGCGGCTGCTCACCGACGTCGACGAGCTGACGATCGTTCCGCTCGGCGCGCCCGGGCAGCACCCGGGCGCCACTCCCGGCGAGAGTGCGCTGCCCCTGCGCGCGGGCGTCGCCCCCGCCGCGTCCGTGCACGTCTCGCTGCGCGGCGACGTCCCGGCCGGTCCGTCCTCGGCCGCACCGGGGGCGCCCGTCGAGCCGGAGGCCGAGCACGCGCCGGAGCCCGCCGCGCCCGTGCCCGCCGCCGCGCATGTGCTCGTCGCCGCGCCCGTGCCCGTCGCGCCGGAACCCGCCGCGACCGAGCCCGCCGCGTCGCTCCCGAGCGTCCTCGATCCCCTCCCGCCCATCCCGCCGATGCCACCCCTGCCGCCGATGCCGCCCGTCCCGTCCGTCCCCCCGACGGGGGACGCCACTGGTGGGGGGGAGGAGCCGGACGAGGCGGCCGCGACCGTCGACCCGAGCACCGCGACCGACGAGCCGGCGTGGGCGGAGACCATCGCGAGGCCGCCGTCCGTCGACCACGGTGCGGCCCCGGACGCCGCCGAGGAGACCCGGATCGTCGATCCCCCCGAGGCGTCGCCGACGGAGACGATCGTGTCGCCGCCGCGCCTCGCGCCGGCGCAGCCCGAGGGTGACCACGACGGTGCGACCATCTCGGTCGCCGAGGCTCGGGCTCTGCGCGCGGAGCGGGAGGGGTGGGAGTCGACCGACAACGTGCCGCCGCGCCGTCCTGCCCGCGGCCGGATCGTGCTGTCGACGGGCAGGGTCGTCGAGCTGGACCGGCCGGTCGTGATCGGCCGCCGTCCCCGCTCGACGCGCACGTCCGGTGCGGAGCTCCCGACGCTGGTGGCGGTCGACAGCCCCGAGCAGGACATCTCCCGCAGCCACATCGAGATCCGCGCCGAGGGGGAGCACGTGCTGGTGACCGACCTCGACACCACCAACGGGACGGTGCTCCTGCGCGGGGGGCAGGATCCCGTGCGGCTGCACCCGAGCGAGCCCACGATGGTCGTCACCGGCGACGTGCTCGATCTCGGCGACGGGGTCACGGTCGCCTTCGAGGACCTCCCGTGAGCGCCAAGCGACCACCCGCCCCGCCGCCCGCCCTGGCGGGCTTCACGTACGTCGACGTCCTCGGCTCGGGCGGCTTCGCCGACGTCTTCCTTTACGAACAGCACCTGCCGCGCCGCCGCGTGGCGGTGAAGGTCCTCCTCGACGGGAGGATGGCGGGGGACACCGCGGAGCAGTTCGCCGCGGAGGCCAACGTCATGGCGCTCCTGTCGACCCATCCGGCGATCGTCACGATCTATCAGGCGGGCGTCTCGGACGACGGCCGGCCGTACCTCGTGATGGAGTACTGCCCGCGCCCCAACCTCCAGGTGCGCTCGCGCGCCGGTGCGTTCTCGGTCGCCGAGGCGCTGCGGGTCGGCGTGCAGGTGGGAGCGGCCGTCGAGACCGCACACCGCGCCCGGGTCTTCCACCGCGACATCAAGCCCGCCAACATCCTCGTCACGGAGTACAACCGCCCGGCCCTCACGGACTTCGGCATCGCCACCCGCGCGGACGCGGAGGATGCCGCGGCCGGCATGTCGATCCCGTGGTCGCCGCCCGAGGCGTTCGGCGATCAGCCCGGATCGGGCGTCGCGACCGACGTCTACGCGCTCGGCGCGACCGTCTACACGCTGCTCGCCGGCCGCTCGCCGTTCGAAGAGCCCGGGGGGCGCAACGGAGGTGCCGACCTCATCCAGCGGATCGAGACCCTCCCGGTGCCGCGTCTGGACCGACCGGATGCGCCGCCGTCGCTGCAGCTGGCCCTCGACCGCGCCATGGCCAAGCGCCCCGAGGCGCGGTATCCGTCGGCGCTCGACTTCGCCCGCGCGCTCCAGCGCGTGCAGATCGAGCTCGCGCACTCCGTGACGCCGATCGACATCCTCGACGACGCGCCGGCACCGGAGGACGATCCGGACGCCGACGGCGAGCTGACCCGGGTGCGCGGCATCGTCAGCATCGAGCCGCAGACGAACCCCGCGGCCGGGCCGACGCGGCGCCGCGACCGCGCGGCGTCCGCACCGTCCGACTCGCCCGCACCGCCCGACTCCGCGAGCGCGCTCCACGCCGCCGAGGGCCCGGACGACGACCGCACGGCACGCCGGGGGCCGGTGTCGATCGCGCCCTCGTCGGGCGCGGGGATCGCGGACGACACGTCCTCGACCGTGCGCCGGGCGCCGCTCTCCGTGCCGCCACTGCTGCGGCCGGACTCCGCCTCCGCGCCGGGGGAGGTGCCGGAGGCGGCCGGCGCCGGGCCGGCGGCCGCGCGGCCGGATGCCGCCCGCCGCTCGCGCCGGCGGGTGTGGCTCGGCGTGGGGGCGGGAGCGGCCGCGGTGGTCGTCCTCGCCACCGTCGCGTGGGGGGCGAGCGTGCTCGGCGGCGCGCCCACCGCGCCGGAGGCCTCGCCGTCGGCCTCCGTGCGCCCGCAGAATCCGCTCGCCGACGTCATCCCGCCCGTCGAGGCGCTCACGGGCACGCTGCAGGGGTCCGATGCCGTGTTCACGTGGACGAATCCGGCGCCGAAGGACGGCGACGCCTACCTCTGGTATCCCTACACGCTCGCCGGCGACGGCCAGGCGGCGCGCGTCGACGCACCCACGGTGACGCTCCCGGCCGTCGACGGTGCGCCCACCTGCATCGCCGTCACGCTCCTGCGCGCCGACGGCTCCGAGGGCGACGAGCGACGGGCGTGCACCCCGTGAGCGGCGATGTGACGGTCGAGTTCGCCGGCGAGTACACCGTCGTCCCGCCCGGTGCCCCGTTCACGATCGGGCGGGAGGGGGACCTCGCTCTGGACGACAACAGGTTCCTGCACCGGCACTTCCTGCAGATCGAGAGGTCGGGAGGACTGTGGTGGCTCGTCAACATCGGCGCGCGGATGACGGCGACGATCACCGACACCGATCGACGCGTCCAGGCGCAGCTGGCGCCCGGGGCGCGGCTGCCGATCGTGTTCGGCGTCACGACCGTGGTGTTCGGCGCCGGGCCGACCACGTACGAGCTGTCGATCCACACCCCCGAGCCCGCGTTCCGCGAGACGCGACCGGAGATCCCCGAGGACGGCGAGTCGACGATCGGCGCGGTCCCGATGACCCCCAGCCAGAAGGCGCTCGTCGTCGCGCTCGCCGAGCCCGTGCTGCGGCGCGAGGGCACCGGCATGAGCGAGCTGCCGAGCTCGGCCGCCGCCGCGGAGAGGCTCGGCTGGAGCATCACGAGGTTCAACCGCAAGCTCGACAACGTGTGCGACAAGCTCGATCGCCAGGGCGTCCCCGGACTGCGCGGCGGTGTCGCCGGGTCGGCCACGAACCGCCGCACGCGCCTCGTCGAGTATGCCGTCGCCTCCCGGCTGGTCACCCGCGAGGACCTGCCCCTGCTCGACGCCCCCGTCACCCCCTGACCCCCGCCGGTCCGGCGGCCGGGGGCGGGGGAGGGAGACGTCAGCTGCGGGTCGGGCTCAGGACCTTGACGATGATGCCGCGGCGGCGCAGCTCGGCGATCGCGTGCGTCTCCTCGTCGACCGTGCGGCCGAGGGCGTGCTTGTCGGCGACCACGACGACGTCGCCCGCGGACAGACGTCCGAACAGGCGCGTGAGGCGCTCCGACCAGCTCTCCCCGGTCTCCGGCGCGGGATGGCGGAAGCCCTCGATCGGCACCCCGAAGTCGGCGAGGGCGTCGCGCTGTGCGATCACCGACGGCAGGTCGTCGCGCGCCACCACGAGGCCGACGAGGCGGGAGCCGGCCGGCCGTGCCGCCCACCAATCGGTGCCCGACACGATGACGGGGACGGCTTCGGTGATCGCGGGCAGAGCGACGGACTCGGCGTAGTCCGCCGGGGCCCGCTCGGTGGCATCCGTCTCGTCGGTCATGTCGCTCCTTCGTGTGCGCTCCATTGTCCCAGGTGCGCCGCCACCCGTGTGCGACGGGCGCCGTCGGGCCCGTGCGCCGCCGGGGACGCTCAGCCGTGCTCGCGCAGCCGGAGCTCGACGCTCAACTGGTCGGCATCGAGCTCCGCCAGGGCGTGACGGAGCGTCGGCGTCGAGAACGTCCCGCCCGACGTCAGGGCGATCAGCCGTCGGCGCATCGCCTCGATGAGGGCCAGCCGCAGTTCGAGCAGGTCGCGGGCGAACGAGGTGGAGGTGTCTCCGGGTGGTTCGGCGTAGCGCAGCCCCATCTTCTCGAGCAGTTGCGCATCGAACGGCGAGCCGTCCCGACGGTGCAGCTCGGGATCCGAGAGCGCCGTGGCGGCGGCCTCGCGCAGCTCGTCGTCGAGACGGCGCTGCTCGCCCCGATCGTCCGTCGCGGTCGCCTCGGTGCGCAGGTTCAGCCGGCGCGCGACCCAGGGGAGGGTGAAGCCCTGCAGCATGAGGCTGACGAGGGCCACGATGAAGGCGATGAGGATGAGCACCGGACGGTCATCCACGCTGCGGGGGATCGTCTGCGCGGCCGCGAGCGTCACCACGCCGCGCATCCCGGCCCAGACGATCACGACGCCGTGCTTCCAGCCGAGGGGGGACGACTGGTAGTAGTCGATGTCGGCCAGCACACGGCCTATCCGCTCCCGCATGGACTCCAGCCGCTTCTCCGACTGCTCCGGCGACGGCGCGCGTCGGCCGAACCGGCCTTCCGGCGCCCCCGAACGCCCGCGGGCCTCGGGGGATTCCGGTGCCTCCGTCGCGCGGAGTCCGTGCTCGGCGATCGCGTCGAGCCGGGCATCCATCCGCTCGAAGCGCTCGCGGTCGATCCGCCCGACGCGCGCGCGGCCCACCCAGAGCAGGGTCGCGACGTAGGCGGCCCGCACGACGAGGATGATCGCGAGGGCCGCGAGGGCGACGACGATCGGCAGGACGATCCCCTCGTGGCGGCGGGTCACGGCGGTGACGGTCTGGTCGAGTTCGAGCCCCATGATCAGGAAGATGCTGCCTTCGAGCACCAGCTCGACGGTGCGCCAGTTCACCTCGTCGGAGAGCCGCTGCTCCGGCGTGAACCAGCGTTGCGCGCCCTGGCCGGCGACGAGGCCCGCGATCACCGCCGCCACGAGGCCGGAGCTGTTCAGGTGCTCCGCCGGGAGATACGCGAGGAACGGGACGGTGAACCCGATCGCGGTGCTGGCGGCCGAGTTGCCCACCCAGGCGCGCAGCCGGATCGCGAGGCTGCCGACGATCGCACCGATCGCGATGGCGACGAACACCGCCCACACGAAGCTCAGCACGGAGGCGCCGAACGAGAAGGAGCCGGCGACGACCGCGAGGAGCGCCGTGCGCAGGATGACGAGTGCGGTCGCGTCGTTGAGCAGGCTCTCGCCCTCGAGCATCGTCGTGACCCGCGGCGAGATGCCGAGCCGCTTCGCGATCCCGGTCGCGACGGCGTCGGTCGGGCTGAGGATGGCGCCGAGCGCCACGCCGAGGGCGAAGCCGACGTCGGGCAGGACGAGGGAGAAGAACCATCCGAGGACGAGCGCGGAGATCACCACGAGGACGACCGCAAGGCCGGAGATCGGGCCGAGGTCGCGCCGGAACTCGATCGCCGGGAGGCGCACGGCGGCGGCGTACAGCAGCGGCGGCAGCACGCCGACGAGGATGAGGTCGGGATCGATCTCGGGCACGTTCACGAACGGCAGCAGACCGATCCCGAGCCCGAGCGCCACGAGCAGGAGCGGCCCGGCCACGCCGAGGCGCTGCGCGAGCGCGGTGACCACCGCGACGCCGACGACGCCGACGAGGATGACGAGGAGCAGGTCCATCGCAGTGCGGTCCCGGCGGCGTCAGAGGAGGCCGAGGCTGCGGACGGAGTCGCGCTCGGCGACGAGCTCGGCCACGGAGGCGTCCACGCGCGACCGCGCGCGCTCGTCGAGATCGACGCCCTCGACGATGCGGTACCCGGTGCCGTCGCTCGAGACGGGGAAGGAGGAGTAGAGCCCCGCGGGGACCCCGTACTCGCCGTGCGACAGCACGGCCGCCGACGTGGTCGCCGCCCCCGTGCCGAGCACGCCGTCGCGGACGTGCGCGATCGCGGCGTTGGCCGCCGAGGCCGCCGACGACGAGCCGCGCACCGCGATGATCTCGGCCCCGCGCTTCGCGACCCGCGGGACGAAGGTCTCGTCGAGCCAGGCGAGCGCCGCCGCCTCCCCGCCGAAGCGCTCGGCGAGCACATCGCGCGCCGGCCGGCCGTCCACGCGGGCGTGGTCGACGTCCGGGAACTGCGTCGCGGAATGGTTGCCCCAGATCGCCACGCCGGAGACGTCACCGACCGGCGACCCCGTCGCGAGCGCGAGCTGCGCCGTCGCCCGGTCGTGGTCGAGTCGCGTCAGCGCCGTGAAGCGCTCGCCGGGGATGTCGGGGGCGGATGCCGCCGCGATCAGCGCGTTCGTGTTGGCGGGATTGCCCACCACGACGACGCGCACGTCGTCGGCGGCGACGGCGTTCAGCGCCGCGCCCTGCGGGCCGAAGATCCCCGCGTTGGCGGCCTGCAGGTCGGCGCGCTCCATGCCGGCCGTCCGCGGGCGGGCACCCACGAGCATCGCGACGTTCGCGCCATCGAAGCCGGTGCGGGCGTCGTCGGTGATCTCGACGCCCGCCAGCAGGGGGAACGCGCAGTCCTGCAGCTCGAGTGCGGCACCCTCCGCCGCCTTCAGCCCCTGCGGGATCTCGAGCAGCCGCAGGCGCACCGGGCGGTCGCCGAGCATCGCGCCGGATGCGATGCGGAACAGGAGCGCGTAGCCGATCTGGCCCCCCGCGCCGGTGACGGTGACGGTGACGGGCGCGGCGGAGGTCGTGGCGTCGATCGAGGCATCCATGGTCCGAGCCTACGGGCGCGCCGCGGCAGGCGGTACGGTGAACCGCATGACGTTCAACAGCAACGCCGATGTGAGCGGGAGCGGCGCGAAGCGGCGCGGCCCCGGTGGCGGGATGATCGCCGGAGGCATCGGCGGTCTCGGCGCGATCGCCGTCCTGCTGCTGCAGATCTTCACGGGCGGCGACTTCTCCAGCCTGCTCACCGGGGGATCGGGCCCCGCGCAGGAGTCCGACATCGGGCAGTGCGAGACCGGCGCGGACGCCAACGCGAGCATCGAGTGCCGCCTCGCGGCCGGATCCCTCAGCGTCAACCAGTTCTGGGCGAAGCACGTCGACGGCTACCGTCAGCCTCAGCTGATCATCGTGGACCAGTCGACCCCCACAGCGTGCGGCACGGCATCCAACGCGGCCGGTCCGTTCTACTGTCCTCCCGAGGAGACGGTCTACATCGACCCCACCTTCTTCGCGCTGCTGGATCGTCAGTTCGGCGCGCACACCGGTCCGCTCGCGCAGCTCTACGTCCTCGCGCACGAGTACGGCCACCACATCCAGCAGATCACGGGCATCTTCGACCAGTACCCGCAGAACGGGACGGGTCCGCAGAGCAACGGCGTGCGCACCGAGCTGCAGGCGGACTGCTTCGCGGGGGCGTGGATCGCCGGGGCCGCCGACCAGACGGACGCCCAGGGCGTGCCCTTCCTCCAGCGGCCGACCGAGGACGAACTGCGCGACGCGCTGGCGGCCGCGGCGACGGTCGGCGACGACCACATCCAGGCTCAGTCGGGCCGGGTGAGCCCCGAGAGCTGGACGCACGGATCGAGTGCGCAGCGCGAGCGGTGGCTGCTCGCCGGGCTGCGCGGCGGCGTCGGTGCGTGCGACACCTTCGGGGCGGGGAGCGACCTGTGAGCATGCACGGACCGGCGCACCTCGACGACATCCTGTATCCGCCGATCGAGCCGTATGAGACCGGGTTCCTCCTCGCCGGCGACGGGCAGCGCGTCTACTGGGAGCAGTCGGGGAACCCCGAGGGCAAGCCGGTGGTCTTCCTGCACGGCGGACCGGGGTCGGGCACGGCGCCGTGGCACCGTCGGTACTTCGATCCGGCAAGGTACCGGATCGTGCTGCTCGACCAGCGCGGCTGCGGGCGCTCGACGCCGCACGTGAGTGCGCCGGACGCCGACTTGCGACACAACACGACGTGGCACCTCGTCGCCGATCTCGAGCTGCTGCGGCGGAACCTCGGGATCGAGCGCTGGCAGGTGTTCGGGGGCTCGTGGGGGTCGACCCTCGCCCTCGCCTACGCGCAGAGCCACCCGGACGCCGTGACCGAACTCGTGCTGCGCGGCATCTTCACCCTGCGCCGGCACGAACTGGAGTGGTTCTACGAAGGCGGTGCGGCGGCGATCTTCCCCGACCTGTGGGAGGCCTACCTCGCACCGATCCCCGTGCTGGAGCGTTCGCGGATGATCGAGGCGTACCACCGGCGCCTCACCGACCCCGATCCCGCCGTGCACGTGCCCGCCGCGGTCGCGTGGACGACGTGGGAGTCGTCCACGCTCACGCTCCTGCCCGATCCCGACCTGGTGGCGTCGATGGCCGAGCCGGAGGCCGCCGTCGCGTTCGCCCGCATCGAGAACCACTACTTCATGCACGGCGGATGGCTCCGCGAGGGGCAGCTCATCGACGGCGTCGGCGCGATCCGCGGCATCCCCGCCGTCATCGTGCAGGGCCGCTACGACGTCTGCACACCCGCCATGACCGCGTGGGACCTGCACCGCGCCTGGCCCGAGGCCGAGCTCGTCATGGTGCCGGATGCCTCCCACTCCGCCGCCGAGCCCGGGATCGCCCGCGCGCTGCGCGCCGCGACCGACCGCTTCGCCTCCGGCTCCTAGCCCCCGCCTCCGTCCGACGCCCCCCGCGCCTCGCCTCGCCCCCCGGCGCCTCGCCCCCGCCCGTCCGTCGCCCCGTCCGCCTCGCCCCCTCCGTCGCCCAGGCCGCGTCGCCCCCGTCCGCCTCACCCCCGGCGCCTCGCCCACTCTGCCGAGTGTCCAGAACACGCGGGCGCCCCCTCTCCCCGCGCCGCATGTCGTGGACACTCGGCGAGGTGCGAGGTGCGAGGTGCGAGGTGCGAGGTGCGAGGCGCGAGGCGGGCGGCGCGAGGCGGGAGGGGGCGCGAGGCGGCGGGAGGGGCCGAGGCGGCGGCGCCCTGGTAGGCTGGAGGGACTTGCGGCACCGACTCCGGTGCTTCTCGCGTCGTAGAACGCTTCCCTCGCCGCCCGGCCCCGACCGGATGATCGGCTGACATTCTTCGTACGGCGACCCTGTGCGCATCCGCGCAGAGGCCACCGATCCGGGCATCCGCGCCCAGAAAACCCCTCATGACCGATACTTCGTTCCGCACGCTCGGCGTGCCCGCCCCGCTCCTCGACGTCCTCGCGAGGGACGGCAAGACCGAGGCGTTCCCCATCCAGGTCGACACCCTGCCCGACACGCTCGCCGGGCGCGACGTGCTCGGCCGCGGCAAGACCGGCTCGGGCAAGACCCTCGCCTTCTCCATCCCGATGGCGGCGCGCCTCGGTGGTACGCTGGCGGGCGGCTCTCGCCGCGCCGGGCGCATCCTCGGCCTCGTGCTCGCCCCCACGCGCGAGCTCGCGACGCAGATTAACGCGACCCTCGAGCCCCTCGCGGCCGCGTACGGCCTGAAGACGACCACGATCTTCGGCGGCGTGAACCAGAACCGCCAGGTCGCGGCCCTCAAGGCCGGCGTCGACATCGTCGTGGCCTGCCCGGGCCGCCTCGAAGACCTCATGAAGCAGGGCTTCGTGAAGCTCGACGCCGTCGAGATCACCGTCATCGACGAGGCGGACCACATGGCCGACCTCGGCTTCCTGCCGTCGGTGACGCGCATCCTCTCGGCGACGCCGACCGGCGGCCAGCGGATGCTCTTCAGCGCCACCCTCGACAACGGCGTGGACAAGCTCGTGAACCGCTTCCTGCAGAACGAGGTGCTCCACTCGGTCGACGAGGCGCACTCCCCGGTCGCGGCCATGACGCACCACGTGTTCCACGTCGAGGGCGCGGACGCCAAGAAGGAGCTCGTCCGCACGCTCGCCTCCGGCACGAGCCGCCGCATCCTCTTCATGCGCACCAAGCACCACGCCAAGAAGCTCGCCCAGCAGCTGACGGCGCAGGGCATCCCCGCCGTCGACCTGCACGGCAACCTCTCGCAGCCGGCGCGCGACCGGAACCTCGCCGCGTTCTCGTCGGGTGCGGCGAAGGTGCTCGTCGCGACCGACGTCGCCGCCCGAGGCGTGCACGTCGACGACGTCGAGCTCGTCATCCACGTCGACCCGCCCATGGAGCACAAGGCGTACCTGCACCGCTCCGGACGCACGGCGCGCGCCGGCGCCGAGGGCTCGGTCGTGACGCTCGTCCTCCCGGGTCAGGAGAAGGACGTCAAGGACCTGCTCCGCAAGGCCGCGATCACCGCCACTCCGATCCGCGTGTCGGCGACCTCGCCGGAGGTCACCGAGCTCGTCGGCCAGGTCGCCCCCTATGTGAAGCCCGAGCCGAAGGCCGAGCAGCCGCGTCGCGGGCAGGGCGGCGGCGGGCGCAGCCAGGGCGCGAACGCGCAGCGCAAGCGCGCCGCGCGCGAGGGCGGCGCTCAGGCGTCCGGCGGTCGCGGCGGTCGTGGCGGTCAGGAGTCGACCGGCGGCCGTGGCGGACAGGGCGGGCAGCCCCGCACGGACCGTTCGGGTCGTCCTGCCGCCGAGCGCACGCAGGGTCGCCCCGCGCGGGAGCAGAACGCCGCGCGCGAGCAGCGCCCCGCGGCCTCCGGCGGTGCACGCACGACGGGTCGCCGCGCCTCGCACGGCGGCGGCGCGGGCGGCACCGGCGGCAAGCTCATGGTCGGCTCGGTCGTCCGCCCGAACGGCGGCGGCCAGCGCCGCGGCGGACGCTGACCCGCATTCACCCTCCCTCGCGAGACCGGCATATGCGCGCTTCGGCCGCCGTATGCGTGACATATGCGCGGTCTCGCGAGGACCGGGAGTGAGGACCGGGAGTGAGGACCGGGAGTGAGGACCGGGGGTGAGCACCGGGGGCCTCAGGCGCGGAAGGCGGCGGCCAGTGTGAGGGCCATGCGGGCGATGTCGCCGTCCATGCGGAAGCGCGTGAACCCCTCGCTGACGGCGGCGCCGGTGCGCGACGTCACGAACCAGGGCGGCTTCGGCAGCACCGAGAGACCGCGACCGCTCAGAAGGGTCCGTACGGAGCGGGGGAACGGCCGGAAGGGCCCCCGCACGACGGTGCGCTCGACGGGATCGATCAGGAGGGCGTTGTGGACCACGCCCATGCCGCTCGGGGCATGTTCCAGGGTGCCGCCGGGGAACGCTCCCCACGTCGCCGTCGGCGTGAGGAACCCGAAGGCCGTCCAGGCGTTCACGGCGATCGTGCCGTACCGCAGCGCGGCGAGCGACTCCTCGAATCCGACCCCGAGCTCGTGCTGGGTGGCCGGATCGACCAGGACGTTCGCCCCCAGGGTGCCGGTGAGCCGCTCGTTCGCGTGCGCCACGGCGGCATCCAGGAACTCCCGCCCGGCACCGGGCAGGTCCACCACGCCCAGCACGGGGGAGAAGTACTCGGTCGTCTCCAGCGCGGATGACTCGTCCGGTGTCGACTCGATGATCGCCCGCGTGCCGTCGCCGCACCACGAGGCATCCGGATAGGCCGCCCGCGCCGCATCGAGCTTGGCGTCGCTGTGCGGATACCACACCGGACGCGCGGGCGCCCGCTCGTACGCGCCGCGCAGCTCCGCGAGGAACTCGGCGCGCTGCGGCCAGTCGCGGCTGAGGATCACCACCTGCCCCGCGATGCAGTTGTGACCGCTGTTGTGCAGCCGCATCGTCACGACGTGTTCGGCCTGGAAGCGCAGATCCGCCCGAGACCACCGGCCGGGCACCACGATGATCGGCGACACCCCGCCGAGCTCGGCCGAAATGGGCGTGTGCAGCAGCGGACGGTGCTCGGACAGGCGCTCGTCCGCCTCGGCTCCCGTGCCCCACACGATCGCGCGGAACGTCGCCTCGGACCCCGTGATGTGCACGTGCGAGATCCCGGGATGCTGCGTGAGGAATGCCCCGACCTCGCCGCCCCCGCGCACGACCCGCAGGAACCCCGGTTCGATCAGCGGGGCGAGCGCGCGCTCGAACACGGGCACCAGGACGTCCTGCGTCGGGTTGACCTTCAGGATCGACACCCGCCCGAACGCGAGCAGCTCGTACAGCACGTCGAGGACCGGGATGGCGGAGATGTTGCCCGCGCCGAGGACGAGCCCGACTCCGCCCGCCTCGGTGGGATGCAGCTGGGCGAGTCCCGCGCGTCGCCGGGCTGTCGCCGCGTCCACGCCGGGCGGGAGCCACACCTCGGTCGTGTATCCGGAGAGGAGCAGTGCGTCGGTCGCGGTGAGCGGCGAGGTGTGCACGACGGTCCTCCCGCCCGGCGCCGTCCCCGTCCGCAGGCCCTCGAGCGGGGAGCGCCCGGCGGCGAGAGCGCCGAGGGTGTCGGCGTAGGCATCGATCGCGACGATCGCGGCATACGGTCCGGAGAGCCATTCCTCTCCGCGCAGCGGATGCCCGGGCGCGAGCCCTTTGGCGGTCGAGGCCACGTCGGCCCACTCCTCGGCCACGGCGGAGGTCGTCGTGTGCAGGCGTCGCAGGAGGGCGGCGCGCTGTCCGAGCGTCAGCGCACGCCACGCGCGGCTGCCCGTCTCGAGGTCGGAGACCGCGGCATCCAGCGACGACTGCGCGGTCTCGTCGAGCGGGGCGGCGGTCACGGCGTTCTCCTTCGAAGCGACGGCGGTCCGTCGTCGGGACGAGCCCAGCCTACGACCGCGCGGAGGACGAGGTGCCGGCGATCCGTCAGATCAGCGCGAGCTCGCGGAGCTTCGCCTCCACGTCGGCGTTCGACGGCTCGACGTGATGCGTCGCATCGGGGTACACGACGACCGGGATGTTCGTGCGTCCGGAGATGTCGCGGGCCACGTCGGCGGCCGCCGGGTCGGCGACCAGGTCGACGTAGGTGTACTCGACGCCGAGCTCGTCGAGCTGGCGCTTCGTGCGGATGCAGTCGCGGCACCAATCGGCGCCGAACATCGTGATCGCGGAGTCGGAGGTCGCGGAGGTCATGATTCCAGCGTACGTCCGGCAGCGGTGACGACGGCCGGCTCGCGCGTCGATGCCGCCGCGAGGCGCTTGGGCGCGTAGACCCAGAGCGCGTGGTACACGAAGCGCACGACGAACGCCGCCGCGAGCGTGATGGCCGCGGCCAGGACGCTCGGGATGTGGACGCTCTGCACGAGCAGCGCGAGCACCGGGATCCGCACGATCGCCTCGGCGTTGTTGAAGACGAACGACTTGATGAATCGCGTGCGCATCCGGCCGGAGTCGGCGCGCATGTCGGAGAACACCAGGTACTCCAGCAGCAGGAAGTTGCCGATGATCGTCACCTCGCTGGCGATGATCGCGGCCGGCAGGTAGTCCATGCCCAGGCGGATCAGGCCCCACATGATGACGAGGTTCGCGATCGCGCCGACACCGCCGACGAGGGCGAACGCGGACATCCGGCCGAAGCGGAGCATCGCCAGCTGCGTCAGGAATCGCATGCCCTGCGTGAAGCTCGCCTTCGACTCGCCCGCGAAGCGCGTCGCGAACGCGAACGGCACCTCGCCGATGCGCATCTGGCGGCGCGCGAGGATCTCGAGCAGGATCTTGAACCCCCGCGGACGCAGCGACGCGATGTCGATCGAGTCGCGGTCGACGAGGAAGAAGCCGGTCATCGGGTCGGTGCACCCGTGCAGCTTGCGCGGGAACATCGCCTTGGTCAGCACCGTGGAGGCGCGCGAGACCGCCGTGCGCGTCGCGCCGGCGAGCCCGCCGGCCGTGCCGCCGGCGACGTAGCGCGAGGCCACGACGATGTCGACGTCGCCGCGGCGCGCACGGTCGAGCATCCGCGGGATGTCCTCGGGTGGATGCTGCAGGTCGCCGTCCATGACGAGGCACCAGCGCGCGTCCGCCGAGCGGAAGCCCTCGAGCACGGCGCCGCTGAGGCCGCCCTCGGGGGCGTCGCGGTGGATCAGCCGCACCGGGAAGCGGGATCCCTCGGCCACACCGCGGATGACGTCCGGGGTGTCGTCGGTGGAATCGTCGACGAAAACGATCTCGAAGTCCTCACCATCGAGGGCGGAACCGATGCGGCGCACCAGTTCGGAGACGTTCCCCCCCTCGTTGAAGGTGGGGACGATGATGGAGAGGTCCATGGGGCTGCTCGCGTATCTCCGGCGGAATGTGACGCCTCAGCATATCGGCGCGACACCGGCGCCACCTGTGTGACGTCTGTCAGTGACGCATGAGGTCGCCGATCAGCCGATCTGGTCCTTCAGATCGGCGACGCCCATGCCGTAGTTGATGCGGATGCAGGGCAGGGCGAGCTTCTCGGAGCCGATCTCGACGTAGCCCTGCTCGATCGTGCGCGCCATCTCGAAGCCGGCCTCGCGCAGCCCTTCTTTGGCGGTGTCGTTCGTGTGCCCGTACGGGTAGGCCATGATCTCGGTCGCCCCCGCGGTCACCCCGATGCCGCGCAGGGCGTCGGCCGAGGCGGTCATGTCGGCGGCGATCTCGGCGGCCGAGAGGTTCACCATCTGGCCCTTGCCGTTGGCGCCCGCGGTGTGCATGGCGTTGGTGTGGGATCGCGGCAGGATGAAGCGGTTCTGCGGGGCGGCGCCGTCGACCGTGATGTCGAAGGATGTCGCCATG
The DNA here is from genome assembly GCF_037146215.1 of Microbacterium sp. MMO-56. NCBI lineage: Bacteria > Bacillati > Actinomycetota > Actinomycetes > Micrococcales > Microbacteriaceae > Microbacterium > Microbacterium sp. MMO-56. The sequence goes on along the minus strand of NZ_JBBCVW010000011.1, from coordinate 15,552 downwards.
ACCTCCAGCTGCTCGTTGATGGGCGACGCCATCGTGAGCCACGTGGGGTCGGCGTCGTCGTCGGTGACGATGACCGAGTGGTCGGGCAGGTACAGGGCGCCGTCGATGAACGCGCTCAGCTCGTCCCACGTCGGCAGGTAGAAGGCCTGGTCCTTGATGTACTGCATGTGGGCGCGGTAGTCCTCGATGTACGTGTAGTTGCCGCGCAGCCACCCGTCCTCGCCCCCGGGCTTGTCGGTGAACTGGTGGTACATGAGGATCGGCACGCGCGCCTTCGCCGCCGCCGCGGCGGCGGGCGTGGTCCACGCGCCGTACAGGGTGGTCTGATGGTCGGTGCACGAGACGAGGTCGGAACCGTTGATGCGCACCGCCGGGTTGCCCGCGCCGGTCGTCGGGTCGGCGGTGGCCGCCGCGGCGGCCGCGGGGTCGCCGTACCAGCCGGCGAACGCGCGCCCGTCCTGACGGGGGATCGGCAGGTGGTCGTAGAGCCGGTCCTGCACCTGCAGCTGCGGGTCGAGCGTCGTGCCGTCGAGGACGAACGAGACGGCGCACGCGCCCGGCGTCGCGGCGTTGTCGGCGAGCAGCTTCTCCGCCGCGGACTGCGGCGTCGCGGTGGGCGTCGGCGACGCGGCCGAGATCTCCGCCGCGTCGGGCGTCTGCGGATCCGCCGGCCCCGCACAGCCCGACAGACCGGTGACGGCGGCACCGAGCAGGAGGCCGATCGCCCAGACACGCGTGATCGGCGTGCGGTGTGTGCGGGTGCTGCCCATGTCCTACCCCCTGAGAAGGGCGCGCTCGCGCCGGAAACATCTTAGGGCGAGCTCCGGTGTGCGTATGGTGAGCGTGTGAAGGATCGCCCCGTGCGTCTGCGCCGCCTCAGGGCGCTTCCCGGTCTGCTGGCCTCCGCGCCGCCGTGGCTGCTCGCGATCGTCGGCACCACCCTCGTCGTCCTCGGCATCCTCATCATCGCGAGACCGCTGGCCTCGCTGTCGTTGCTCGCGCTCTACGCCGGTGTGAGCTGCATCCTCTCCGGCGTCGGCGAGTTCGGGCGTGCGGGCCGGCCCCTGTGGGTGCGCGTCGGTGCGGGCGTCCTCTGGATCGGTGTCGGCGCAGCCGTCATCGTCTGGATGGGCATCAGCATCGCCCTGCTCCCCGTGGTGCTGGCGATCCTGCTCGTCGTGGGCGGGATCGCGGACCTGCCGCGACTGCGGCGCGGGACGGTGAGCGTGCGCGTCCTCGCCGGGGCGTGGATCGTGGCGCAGATCGCCGTCGGCGTGCTCGTCCTCGTCTGGCCGGATCTCACGTCGGTCACCGTCGCGCTCGTGTTCGGAGCCCGCACCGTCGTGTTCGGCGTCGCTCTCGTGTGGCGCGCGTCCGCTCCGCTCCGGCGGCGCCGACCGCGTCCGGTCGCGTCGCCCGGGTGGCTCCTCGCCGTCGGGCGTTGGGTCGCCGCCGCGCTGATCGTCGCCGTGCCGACGGTCGCCTGGTGGGCGAGTCTGGAGCTGCGTGCGGGGCTGCCCGTCATCGACGCGTTCTACGACACCCCTGCCGAGGTGCCGGATACGCCCGGAGCCCTGCTGCGTGTCGACGCGTGGCCGGGCACGCCGCCCGCCGGGGCGCATGTCGAGCGCATCCTGTACACGACCACCGACCTGCACGGGAGTCCGGCGGTGGCGAGCGCGATCGTCGTCGTCCCCGACGCTCTGCCCGCAGATCCTGCCCCGGTGATCCTCTGGGACCACGGCACCACCGGAATCGGGCGCGACTGCGCGCCGAGCCTCATGCCGGACATGTTCGAGATCCAGGGCATCCCCGCGGTCGCGGAGGCCATTGCGGCCGGATGGGTGATCGTCGCGACCGACTACTCCGGGCAGGGGGCGGAGGGCGACTTCCCGTATCTCATCGGCGAGGGCGAGGCCCGCTCGACCCTCGACTCGCTGCGCGCCGCGCGGCAGCTCGACGGGGTGCGCCTGGCGGACGACACCGTCGTGTGGGGGCATTCGCAGGGCGGTCACGCGGCGCTGTGGACGGGGGCCCTTGCCCGGGAGTACGCGCCCGAGGTACGGATCGCCGGTGTCGCCGCCATCTCGCCCGCCGCCGACCCGCTCGGGATGGCGCGGCTCATCACCGCGCCCGGTGCGGCGAGTCCGCTGACCTCGCTCGCCGTCGCGTGGGTGCTCATCCCGTACAGCCAGGCGTACGACGACGTCGACTTCTCGGCTCAGGTCGCGCCGGCCGGCCGCGCGATCGTCCGAGAGATGTCCGCGCGCTGCACGTCGCAGCCCGGCCTCCTGGTCAGCGTCCTCAGCGCCGTGGGCATCGGGGCGGGCGACCGGCTCTACCTCGGCGACCTGACGGGAGGCGTGCTCGGCGAGCGACTCGAGCAGAACGAGACCACCGGACCCTGGAGCATGCCGTTGACGATCGCGTGGGGCGGATCGGACGAGGTCATCTCGCCCGCGCTGCAGCGCGAGTACTCGGACCGGCTCTGTGCCGCGGGCGTCGAGGTCACCGCACGGGAGTACCCCGGCTACACGCACATGGGCATCGTCACGGCGGGGTCGGACTTCCTGCCCGAACTCGTGCGATGGACCGCCGATCGCTTCGCGGGGAAGCCGGCGCCGCCGACCACCTGCTGAGGCTGCGGCATGACCGAGGTCACGCCGCGGCGTCGCCCTCCGCGACGCCACGGACGCGCAGCGCGCGACCGGACATCGCCGTCACGCGGAACGCCGTCGCCTCGGGCGGCGTGCGGACGTCGAGGGGGAGGATGCGCACCGCGATCTCGGTGCCGCCCGCGGCGAGGGTGCCGCCGCCGCGCCCGTTGGTGATGAGCGAGTAGACGCGGGGGCGTTGCGGTTTCTTCGGGGACGGGACGGACCGCCCGCCCGCGCGCGGGAAGAGGGTTCGCAGCAACCGCTGCTGCACGGCATCGGCCGTCTCGCCCGCGCATTGCGGAAGCAGGGCGATCATCTGCCCGACGAAGAGCTCGACGTACTCACCGGTCCCGCGTTCGTACCCGGGTTCTCCCTCACGCGGGGACGACACGAGCAGCGAGCCGTTCCTCGCCCGCGGCCGCGGCCGCATCCAACGCGCGACGCAGCTGGGTGCTCGAGGTGTGCGCCGTGTACGGGAAGTAGACGACCTCGACGCCGACCGCGCCGAAATCCCGCTCCAGGCGTGCGCCCTTCTCCGTGCCCCGCCAGTCGTCACCCTTGAAGAAGTGGGTGAATCCGACCTCGTGCCACACGTCGAGCTTGTCGGGAACCGTCTCGACGTGGACCGCGTCGACGAAGCGCACGCCTCGCACGATCTCCGCTCGCTCCAGCGTCGGCACGAACGGTTCCACTCCCTTCACCGAGCGCAGCATCTCGTCGCTCACGACACCCGCGATCAGGAAATCGCACTGCTCCTTCGCGTGACGAAGGAGATTGAGGTGACCGATGTGAAAGAGGTCGAACGCCCCCGCGGCATACCCGATACGTACAGCCATTGCACAGCCCCCCAGCTGCTGACGACGGAGGCGTGCCTGCACGCCTCCGAACACTGCCGAGTCCCCCGACTCGACATGGACTCCCACAGTCCGGTTGTGAGACTACCGCATAACCGCTCTCTTGCGGCGCGCCCGCACACCACAGCCTCCGGTCGGGCGACGGATCCGACCCGCAGGCGTGAGCGAACGTCGATGCGGGAGCTATACGCTGGGCGCAGCGCCTCAGCCCGGCTTCGGAGCATCCCGGGATGAGCGGGGGTGTCCACGGGGGAGGGGTCGAATGTCATTCGCATCACTGGTCTTCGGCGTGAAAGAGTCAACGGTGCTCGCCGGTTCGAGGCGGGTGTTCGCGGAGCTGGTCCGGAACGAGCTCCGTGACGCCGAGGAACTGGAACGTATCCAGACCGCCCGGCACCTGGCGCATATCCGCTTCGCCTATCAGCACACACGGTTCTACCGGGACTTCTACTCGGCGGCGGGCTTCACCGAGAGCGACCTCTACGACCCCGACGTGATCACGAGTCTCCCTGTCATAGAGAAATCCCACGTCCGCGACCACTACGCGGATTTCGTCTCTGACGAATCGACCCCGAAGAACAGTGCGCGCAACACGACCGGGGGTAGTACAGGCGAGCCGCTCAAGCTTCTGAGAGATGTGCGCTTTCCCGCGCGTGCGCTCGAGTGGCGGCTCTTTCGTTGGTGGGGAGTGCGGCCCTACGACAATGTGGCGATCGCCACCCGGCACGTGAAGACCGCGGAGCAGGCTCGACGTCACGCGATGCAGTGGTGGCCGTCGAAGCGCATTCAGATCAACGCCTTCGACATGACACGCGAGAGCGTCACCGCCTTCGTCGATCAGTGGAACCACGTCCGCCCGAACATCATGATCGGATACGTCGGGGCGATCGCGGAGTTCGCGGGAATGGTTCAGGACCTCGGGGTCGACATCGCCTCCCCGAGAGCGGTGGGAGTGACGGCCGCCGCGCTCAGCGCTAACCAGCGAGCGCTGATCGAGAACGTCCTCCGGACGAAGGTCTACGATCACTACCGCTCGTCAGAAGTGCCGTGGATGGCCGGTGAGTGCCGACACCAATCAGGTCTCCATGTGTTCTCGGATGTGAGAGCGCTGGACATCGTCGATCGGAACGGGAAGTCCGTGCCCCGCGGCGAGCTCGGCGAGACGGCCTGGACGGATTTGACGAATCGGGTGTTCCCGCTCATTCGATATCGGCTCGGCGATCGCACTCGCTGGCTCGACGGAGTATGCGACTGCGGCGTCTCATTGCCGCGTATCCAGGCCGTCGTCGGCAGGGTGGTCGAGATTCTGCACATGCCCGACGGACAGCTCATCGCGGGCGAGGGCCTGGCTCAGATCTTCAGCGCCACGCCTGACGCGGTGAAGAACTTCCAGATCATCCAGCACGCAGACTTCTCGATCGAGATCCTCTACGTTCCGGGGCACGCACGTGATGCGGCGCGCGACATCGAGGACGGGCTGGTGCGGTTCCGGCAGATCGTCCACGACAAGGTTCCTGTACGAGGAACTCGCGTCACGGAGATCCCTCATGTCGGCGGAAAGGTCCGCTACTTGATCAGCAACGTCCCCGTGTCCTGAGCGCGATCACGTCGAGGCCGGGCGCGGCTCGTCCGTGTAGTAGTCGCTCTGGCGTCTGTCCCTGCGCGTGCGGTTGAGGACGGTGCCGAGGATCCGTGCGCCTCCCGACCGGAGCGACTTCACGCTCTCCTCCACGAGTGCGCGCCGTGTCTTCGCCGCATCGACGACGAGGATGACTCCGTCGACGAGCGGTGCCATGAGGTTCGCGTCGGCGACGCTCAGAATGGGCGGCGAGTCGATCACGACGAAGTCATAGATGTCGGCGCATCGCTGAATCACGCGCGCCATCGCCTCCGAACTCAGCAGCTCCCCGGGGTTCGGGGGCACTGCGCCGGCGGGCAGGACATCCAGCGTTGTCCCCGCGATCCGCTTCTTCGCCATGTCCGCGCCGGTATCGTCCATCAGGACCGTCGTCAGACCGATGCTTCCGTCGATGCCGGCGTGTTCGTGTGCGCGCGGTCGCCGCAGGTCGGCATCCACCAGGATGACGGAGTTCCCCGCCGACGCGAGAGTCATCGCGAGGTTGACGGAGACCGTCGACTTTCCCTCTCCGGGGGTACCCGATGTCACGAGGAGGACCCTCGCGCGGGCGCTGACATTGGCGAACATCACGGCGGTTTGAACTCGCCGGAACTCCTCGGCGGTGTGGCCGAGGCTTTCGCGGGCAACGCCGATGCCCCGTGTCGCCAGCAGCGGAGACCTGGCGATGACGCCGAGAACCGGCGCTTCGGTGATCTCTGCCAAGATGTCGTCGTTGCGCACGCGCGTATCCAGAAGCGGAAGACACAGCGCGATCGCGACACCGACGATCAGACCGAGCAGCCCGCCGATGAGCGCGTCTCGGGTCTTGTTCGGACTGTGCTGATACTGCGCGGCAACTGCGTCGTCGAAGACATCGGCCGTGACGATCGGCCTATCGCTGCTGTCCTTCGGCGCCACCTCCCGCACGACGCGGATGAGCTGCTCGGCGACGGCGTTCGCGAGATCTGCGGAATGCTGCGCGTTGGAGGTGTCGGCGGTGATGCGCAGTGTCACCGTGTTTTGGGGAATCGACACGCTGATGGAACGCGCAACCTCAGAGGGCGTCGCGTCGATGCCGAGGTCGTCGATCACCGGCTGCAGGACACGTGAACTGGGCACGAGCTGCGCGAATGACAGCATCTGGCTCTGTGTGTAGGAGGAACCCTGATTGAGATCGGTAGCGCTGTTTCCCTGATTGATCTGGAAGATCAACGAGGCCGTGGATGCGAACATCGGTGTCTGCGTCGCTGAGAACGCGTATGTTCCTGCCGCCCCGACGAGCGCGGACGCGAGGATCACCCACCAGAGCCGTCGGATCGAGTTGACAACAGAATGCATGCCGAATCGGTGGTCTCTCACCCTTTGGCCCCCCATTTCCGCCCCCTTGAGCATAGGGGTGACAGGGACGGAGGCCGATCCATCACCGTCAATCGCGGGGGCCTCCGCGCTTCCTCGTCACTGCAGCGAGGAACGCGGCGGCGTGTGCGTCTCCTGCTCGGTCCCACTCTCGTCGTGAGAGATCGGGCGAACCGGTGAGGCCGACGATCGATCGCCACGCCTCGACCAGCGTCGCGCCGTCCAGCTCGTCATCGTACATCTGCACCCACTGCGGCCCGACCTCGGCGGCGAGCGCCTCGTTGGCCGCGTTCCTCGGGACGAGCACGGGCCGATCGAGTGACAGCGCGGCGAGGGCGCTCCCCGAGTTGTGCATGAATCGATACGCGAGAACGATGAGTTCCGACGAGGTCGCGAGGCGCGTGAGCTCCGCATCGCTGAGGAATCCCAAACGCAGGGAGAACCCGGGGAGCGACTGTGCCCTCGTCTGCATCTCCTCGGCGATCTCCGGCGAACTCGGCTTACCCCCGACCTCGAGGGTGAGCGACGGCTCCACTCGGATCGCGGCCGCGTACGCGTCCAGCAGAGAAGTCGTTCCCTTGTACCGACGGATTCCGCCGAAGGTCCCCAACCGCCCGGGGACTCGATCGGCCTGGGGATACCTGCCGTACCAGCTGCGGTAGTGGCCGTGGAGGATGACGCTGTGCGGCGCGCCCACGGGGAGCGGGGTGGTGGTGTTCAGTGTGATCCAGTAGTCGGTCCGGTTCTGGATGCGGCGGAGAAGCCACAACCGCGCGACCGTGTCATCCGGCAGCTCTATGTTGTGCGCCGTGCGCACCACGGCGATGCGCCGCGACAGACGGTGGCGCGCGAGGAGCGCGGTCATCAGTGCGAACTTCGCCGCTGACCGCCACCACGTCGTGCCGGTGAGCTTTGCCTCCGGCCAGTGCCAGTGGAACGCGTCGTAGCGGCCGAGCAACGCGGTCCTCCAGGAGAAGCGGAGGTGATCCACGCCGTCTGCACGGGTGAGGGCTTCGTCGAGCATCGTGATGTACGGGTTCGTCGTGGGAAGGATCGTCTCGAACGACTGCATCACGCGCAGGGGTGTGGCGGGCACAGCGTCCGGCGCAGGTCCACGCGATGCGCGGCGTAGGTATCGTGCTCCCTCCCAGCTCCCCACCAGTGCCGGCCAGAGGTTTCTCCAGGGGCGGATCAGCTGTCGTTTGCCGCCCTGCAGAACGATTCGGAAGGATGCGCGAGGTGTTGATCTCAGCCAGCTGCGCCGGTGTTCGTCAGAGAGGTGCTTTGTGGCGTATACGAGCCGGTTTCGGGCATTGAAACGATAGTAGATCGGGGATTTCTCCGGTCCGGACTTCACATGGCCGTGAGTCGAACCCTCATCGTGAACGGCGTGCAATCCGGCGTCAGCTCGTACTGCGCCGCCCGCGAGTATCACGCGTCGCGAAAAGTCCACATCCTCCCAGTACAGAAAGAAATCGTCGTCGAATCCGCCGATGCGACGCCAGAGCTGCGCGCTCAGAGCGAAGCAGGCGCCACTCACCCAGGTGTGGATCGAGTCGGGAGGTGTTCCGTCTGGACGCCGACTCCGAGAGCGCATCTCCCCGATCCCGAGGTGGAGATCCACTTCGCCGCTGTACAGCGTCCCGTTCGGACGCAATACGGTCGGCGCGAGCTGAAGGTTCGGATCCTCTCGGACCTGGGAGTGGAGCGCTCGGACGGTATCGATGTCCAGCCAGGCGTCGGGATTCAGCAGAAGCAGCTCCGTCGCCCCATGCCGGAGGGCGTGCTCCGCAGCGAGATTGTTCGCCCGGCCGAATCCCTCATTGTCCTCGAGGGGCAGCAATGTCCATCCGCCACGGCTGGCGACAGCAGCGATCGCTGCGCGTTCGGCTTCGCCGCTGTAGTTGTCGGCGATGATGACCTGTCCCGGAAAACCGTCACCGAGCGAGCGTTTCAGGTTCTGCTCCACGAGGTCGTGTGACGCGTAGTTGACGACGAGAACCGCGAGCGACCTGAGCGGATCCTGTTGGGTCTCCGCGTCGCTACCCCCAGCGCGCTCGATCATGTCCTGCCTCCCCTGTGTGCTCCCCGCACCCACTCAAACTACAGTTGTGTTCCGAAACCACGCTGTTCGAGTGTGGAGGGGGCGAGTTTCGAACGATGCGAATTCTCGTGTGCGCGCCGTACTCGCCATACCCGGCCGTCGGTGGTGGACGCGCCGACATCTGGCGCCGAATCCGCGCGTTCGTCGCTCTGGGGCACTCGGTCATGCTGTTGCACCAGTACGACCCGCGCGGGATGATCGCCTTCTCGGAGGTACATGCTGCGGAGATGGATCGAGTCGTCGATGCGCGATACTCATTCCCCGTGCGTCGTAGCGTGAAACGTGTGGCGGTGCAAGCGTTCCGTCTGACTCGTCTGCCGCTGTGGGTGTCGAAGGCCGTCCCGGACGACGCGGTCTTGGATGAGGCTGATCGGGCCGTGCGCGACTTCGCGCCGGATCTGGTGTGGGCCGATGGCCCGTGGCTGGGCGAGCTGGCGAAACGGTACTCCGATGAGTTCCACGTGCCGCTCGTCTACCGCTCTCACAACGTGGAGCATGTCTACCTGCGCAGGCAGGCATCCGCATCCGCTCGCTTGCGCAACAAGGTCGTGTGGACCCTCGCGGCTGTCGGTGTGCGCCGATACGAGTTGCAGATGATGGCGCGAGCACAGCGCGTCGCGGACATCTCCCTCGATGATCTGGACTACTGGAAGGGACACGGGGTGACCGGGCGGTGGCTGCCGCCCCTGCCGGAGATCGCGCTCGTGGACCCGCCAGCGGAGCGGGTTCCTGGTGATGTCGTCTTCGTCGGTGGACTCAGCCTCCCCAACAATGTGACCGGCCTGCGGTGGCTGATCGAGGATGTGCTGCCTCGCGTGCACGAGTCGGACCCTGGCGTCGTGCTGAGTGTGGTCGGTTATGGGGCGAACGCCGAACTGCGGGACGAGCTGGAATCACATCCAGCCGTACGGCTCTACTCGGATGTGGCGAGTGTCTATCCGCACCTGTTCGGTGCGAGAGTGCTCGTCAATCCGGTCGCGGTGGGGAGCGGGGTACAGCTGAAGATGCTGGACATGCTGATGACCGACGCTCCGATAGTCACGAGATCTCAGGGCGCACGCGGCCTCCCACCTCAATGCGTGGAACAGGTCGATGTCGCCGACACCGCTGAGCTTTTCGCAGCGCGGATTCTCGAAGCGCTCGGCGCCGGGGGAAAGGCAGAAGAAGGCCGTGCGGAGTGTCGGGCGATGTTCTCGCTGTCGTCGGTCGATGACATCATTGCGGACTTCGATCCTGGTGCGGGACGATCTCAGGACAAGACTGGGGGTCCTTGCCATGATTCCGGAGACGATACTCGTCATATGCAGTGCCAACGTCTGTCGCTCGCCGCTCGCGGAGAGAATTCTGATGGCGCATATCGGCACGGAGGGTGATGTGGTCGTCGAGAGCGCCGGGGCGCGCGCGCGTGACGGGGCGCCGGTGTGCTCTCTCGCCCTCGAGTCGCTGCGGATGCGAGGCGTGAACGGGGAGCCGACCGAGACCACATCCCGGCGAGTGACGGACGCGATGCTCCGTGGTGCCGCCCTGATCCTCGTTGCGGATCATCAGGTCAGCAACGATGTCATCGCCCTGGAACCGTCGGCGCGCGACCGGACACACACTCTGCGCGAAGCCGCGCATCGTGGTCGCGGATTCTCCTCGACAGCGGAGGGGCGCGGCCGCGTCGCGGAGTTCGCCGCCTTCCTGGATCGGGCTCGCCTCACGGCGCCGCCGATGCCCGCGTCACGTCGATGGCGACCACGAAGGGCCGCCGCTCCCGACCCGGCCGACATCGCGGATCGCCACGGCGGCGGGTCGCGTGGACACGCGCGGACGGTGCAAGAGGTGATCTCCGTCACCGAGGAGATCGCCGCCCAACTCGCGCGGCAGTAACGCGGTCACCCCGACGCGCTGATGATTCGGTGTCGCCTAGAGGTTCCATTCTCGACGCGTATGCCCTACCCTTAGCGAGCGCCGACTCTCCGCGGCGCAAGGATTGGGGAATCCGGGGGATGGAGATGGGGATGTCTGTGCGTTCAGCGCGCCGCCGACGTGCGGCGCAGGTTCGTGCGCGATCGTGGGCGGTGACAGGGGCGATCGCCCTGGCCCTCGGACTGTCCGCGTGCACTGCGGTTCCGGGTGCGTCTGAGCAGTTCAGCGAGCAGATCACAACGACGTGGACGGCGCCGGCCGATCCCACTGCAGAGGGTCCCACGGCGGCACCGGAAGTGCCCAAGGAGTCTTCTGACCTCGACTCCGAGGTCGCGCTTTCGACGGGCATGACGGTATCGATCGCGTCGATGACGACGATGGCCGTGACTGCGGAGACGCCGGGTGAGGTGGACGGCAGCGCGGTGGTCGTGACGGTGGCGCTCCACAACACCTCGGACTCGCCCCAGAGTATCGACTCGGCTGTGGTGATGCTGGAAGCCGCCGACGGTCAGGTGGGGATCGCCACCACAGCGGGGCCCAATCAGCCCTTCGCTGGGACGATCGACCCGGGTGACACCGCCACAGGGGTGTACGTCTTCATGCTGGACGATCCTCAGGGGAGGAACGTCACGGTCAGCGTGAACTACTCCGCGGGGGAGCCCATTGCGCTGTTTGCTGGACCGATCCACTGACGGCTACACGTCGACGTGCTCTGTGGGGCAGGGCACGCACGCGTTTGATGAAAATTCGAATCGCCCGGACCGGGGACGTCGGGGCGATGACTATCGAAGCTCGAGCAGAGCAAGAACTGGGGAAATGATGGGCAAGACGCGCAGGCATCACAGACTGTGGACGGCTCTGACCGCCGTCGTCGTCGGAGCGATGCTGTCGACGGGCATCGGTATCGCCGCCGCGGCTCCTGCCGCGGCAGACGACGCCTCCGGGGTGCCGCCGATGTTGCAGCGCAACAGTGACGTCGTCACCGCGGATGCACTGCCGACGGTGCAGATCGACAGCGGGTACGTGTGGGCTCAGGCACCCATCGGAACGACGGTCTACGCCGTCGGTCAGTTCTCGAATGCTCGCGCACCGCTTGCCGCACCGGGAACTCAATTGACGCCCCGATCCAACATTCTCGCCTTCGACATCAACACGGGCGCGCTTCTTCCGTTCGCCCCGACGGTCAACGGCACGATCAAGGCGGTGGCCGCTTCCCCCGACGGAAGCCGTATCTACATCGGCGGATCGTTCACGAAAGTCAATGGCGAGACTCGATACTCGTTCGCTGCGCTGGATGCCGCCACAGGCGCCCTCGTGCCGGGATTCACGCCCTCCGTGGGCGGGAGCGGCGTCTACGCGATCAGCGCCGACGGCGGGACCGTGTACGTCGGGGGTCTGTTCACGCAGGCGAACGGCACCCCGCGCAAGAACCTTGCTTCCTTCAACGCGAGCAATGGGAGCCTGCTCCCCTGGGCGCCGCAGACGGATCTGCAGGTCGACGCGATGGTCATGGATCCGGCCGGCCAGAATGTGATCGCCGGCGGTCGGTTCTCGCAGGTGAACGGCGACCTCGGCATGAGGGGCCTCGCAGCCATCGACAAGGTCACAGGAGCCCTGGACACGGGGTGGCAGACACCGCAGACCGTGCAGAACGGCCGAAGCAACGGCAAGGCCGGGATCTTCGGTCTTTCCACGGATGCGCACGCGGTGTACGGCACCGGGTGGGTCTTCGCCGATGCGGCGACCGGTAACCTCGAAGGCGTCTTCGCGGCCGAGGGAGGGACTGGGGCCATCCGCTGGATCGCCGATTGTCTGGGGGATCACTACGGCGTGTACTCGACCGGGAAAACGGTCTACTCCACCAGTCACACGCACGCCTGCTCGACCATGGGCATGTATCCGGAACAGAATCCGCGAACGCATCGGTTCCTGTCGGCGTTCACGGCGGACGCCCGAGGGACATTGGGCTATCAGCCGGCGACGGGATCGACCTACAAGAACTGGCAGGGCACGCCCGCCCCAGCCGCGTACAACTGGTTCCCCGACCTGACCACGGGGACGGCTACGGGACTCGGACAGGCGGGGTTGTCGATCACGGGTGTCGGAAACATCATCTCCGTCGCCGGCGAGTTCGGCTCGGCGAACAATCTGCAGTACCAGGGCATCGTCCGCTACTCCACCGCGCCCCCGTCGGGCGCGAAGGACCGACCCCGGCTCACAGGCGTGAACTGGGTGCCGACGGCGACGTCGTTCATTCCTGGCCGAGTCCGCGTGGCCATCCCGTCCAACTGGGATCGCGACGACATGACCTTGACGTACGAGCTTCGGCGGCAGGGCGTCGCGACTCCTGTCGCAACAGCATCCGCCGACTCGTTGTGGTGGAATCGCCAGAACCTGGTGTTCGACGACACGACCGCGGTGCCGGGAACGTCTTACTCGTACACCGTCGTCGCGAAGGACGGCGACGGCAACGCAGCGACGAGTCAGGCCGTGAGCGTGACGGCTGCGTCGGGGACGGCAAGCGCCTACGCGAGCGCCGTGGTCGATGATCGGCCGCAGCTCTACTACCCGCTGGGAGACGTCCAGCAGGACTGGGCGGGGGCGAACAACCCGGTGATGGGGAGTGGGGTCGCTGCGGGGGGACCCGGCATCGAGAACTCGGCCAGCGGACGCTCTGATTTCAACGGGTCTTCCGATGGAGTCGTCGTCTCGAAGAACCAGGTGCAGGCGCCCAAGCAATTCACCACCGAACTGTGGTTCCGCACGACCACGACGGCGGGTGGCAAGCTGATCGGATACGGGAACGCGTCGTCGGGTTCGTCCGGAAACTACGACCGCCACGTGTACATGCGCAACGACGGGCGGCTGGTCTTCGGCGTTTATCCCGGTGGAGTGCAGACCGTTGAGAGTTCGGCGTCGTTCAATGACGGGGTATGGCATCACGTCGCCGCGTCGCAGAGTGCTGCGGGAATGGCGCTCTACGTCGATGGTGAGCTGGTCGGATCCAACCCGTCCGTGACGTCCGCGCAGGACTACGCAGGCTACTGGCGCATCGGGAGCGACAACCTGGGCGGGTGGCCCTCATCGCCCAGCTCGTCGTCGTTCGCCGGGTCCATCGATGAGGTCGCCGTGTACGACTTCGCGCTGTCGTCGAGTCAGCTTCGCAACCACTACGCCATCGGCAAGGGGTTCCTCGCACCGACCGCCGCCTTCACCGTGGGAGCCACCGGGACTCAGGTGGCTGTCGATGCCGGCGCATCGCATGCAGCGGGTGCAGCGAGCATCACGGACTACCGTTGGGACTTCGGTGACGGCAGTTCTCCTCAAACCGGTGCCACGGCGTCTCACACATACTCCAATGCAGGGACGTACACGGTGAGTCTTCTGGTGACGGATTCGAACGGGAGCACCGCGTCGTCGACTCAGCAGGTGGTCGTCGAAGCGCCGAACGTGCCGCCGACGGCATCCTTCACGGCCTCGTCGCAGGGGCTCACTGCGACGGTCGACGCCTCCGCCTCGACGGACGCGGACGGACATATCGCGTCGTACGCCTGGGCGTGGGGTGACAGCACGCCGGGTGCCACGGATCAGGTCGCATCGCATAAGTACGGAGCGGCGGGCACCTACACGGTCTCCCTCACGGTGACGGACGACCGGGGCGCCACCGCGACGTCGACACAAGACGTCGTCGTGACCCACGCCGACCCCGTCGCGAACTTCACGGCTTCGACGTCCGGGGCCAGGGTGAATGTCGACGGAGGTTCGTCGTCCGCATCGGACGGCGCATCCCTGGCCTACGACTGGAACTGGGGAGACGGCACTGCCCACGGCACCGGCGCCACCGCAAGCCACACGTACGGCACCGCCGGTGAGTTCGATGTGACGTTGACAGTGACTGATTCGCTGGGTGGAACGCACCTCACGACTCAGACGGTGACGGTTGTCGCCGATGTCTACACGGCATCCGATGCATTCGGGCGCACCGTCGTGAGTGGCTGGGGTGCTGCTGATCTCGGAGGGACATGGACCGTGCAGGGGGGCTCTGCCACGGTCGCCTCCGTCAGTGATGGCCGGGGACGTCTCAACATCGCCCCGGGTGGCACGCGCGAGCTCTCCCTGCCGGCAGTCTCGGTGACGGACAGTCACGCTCAGGTCACGTACACGGCGAGCGGGTCACCGTCGAACGGGCACGTGTACGTGGGCGTCGGTGCTCGCTACGGAAGCCAAGGCGGCTATCGCGCGGTTGCGTGGCTCCGATCGAATGGCGCGGTCACCGCGGTGGTCCAGCGCAACGGCACGTCCATCGCTTCACAACCGATCACAGGTCTGACGTGGTCTGCCGGGAGCACCCTGCACATCGCGTCCGAGGTGACGGGCGTGTCTCCGACGACGATCAAGGTGAAGGTCTGGCTCGACGGCACCGCGGAGCCTTCGACCTGGCAGCTGCAGACGACGGATTCGACTGCGGCGCTCCAGACGGCGGGCTCGCCGACCGTGTACGCCTACCGGCCTTCCTCGGCGACCGGGTCCAGCCCGATCAGCTTCGACGACTTCGCCGTGAAGGATCTTTCGGCGCCGGTTGTCAACGTCGATCCTGTGGCTGCGTTCACGTCGTCGGTGGCGGGTCTGCAGGTGAGTGTCGATGGGAGTTCGTCGTCGGATGCGGATGGCTCGGTCGTTTCGTATGCGTGGGACTTCGGTGATGGTGGCTCGGCCACGGGTGCGACGGCGACTCACCCGTACACGGCCGCGGGGACGTACGTCGTCACGCTGACGGTCACGGACGACAAGGGTGCGACCAACGTCGCGACCTCGTCGGTGACGGTTACCGCCCCGCCGGTTGTCAACGTCGATCCTGTGGCTGCGTTCACGTCGTCGGTGGCGGGTCTGCAGGTCAGTGTCGATGGGAGTTCGTCGTCGGATGCGGATGGCTCGGTCGTCTCGTATGCGTGGGACTTCGGTGATGGTGGCTCGGCCACGGGTGCGACGGCGACTCACCCGTACACGGCCGCGGGGACGTACGTCGTCACGCTGACGGTCACGGACGACAAG
>NZ_JBBCVW010000010.1:0-122374 GCF_037146215.1 Microbacterium sp. MMO-56 | reverse complement strand
GCCCGCCGGATCGCCCGCGGCTTCACCAACTACGACAACTACCGGCTCCGCATGCTCCTGATCGCCGGCGGACTTGACCCCCTCACCCCCACCTAGAATGCGCAGAGCCGCTTAAGCCCACACAGGATGCCCAGGCCCGGAATCAAGCCCCCAAGCCCAAGCCCAACCCCGCCCCCGAACCAAACCCCCAAGTCCGGCACGGCCCCGAATCAAACCCCCAAGCCCAACCCCGGCCCCGAATCAAGCCCCCAAGCCCGACCCCAAGCCCCACCCCGACCCCGGCTCCGGCCCCGAATCAAGCCCCCACGAGCCCAAGCCCGACCCAGGCCCCGAGCCCCACCCCGCCTCAATACCCCGAGAACGCGTCGGTCGTGATCGAGCGGGCCTTCTCCAGCGCGGGGGCCAGGTCGGCGATCAATCCGGGCGGGCCCGAGATGTAGGCGTGACGCGCCGAGATGTCGGGCACGACCTGCACGAGCCCCTCGGCGTCGAGACGGACGCCCTTGGCCCACCGCCAGTGCGGCGGCAGCCCGCGCGGCTCGGTACGGGTGAACACGACGACGGGGATGCCCGCCGCCTCCAGATCCTCGCGGAAGGCGAGCTCGTCGGCATCCGAGGCGACGTAGACGAACACGACGTCGCGGTCCTCCCCCGACAGCCGCAGGTGCCGCAGCTGCGAGACGAACGGCGTCACCCCGATCCCCGCCGCGACCATCAGGACGGGCGCGGACGGACGAGCGGGCAGCACGAAGTCGCCCCACACACCCGTGACCGGCAGCTTCTGGCCGGGCTCGACGCGGGCGAGCGCCTTCTTGTACGTCGACTGCGATCCCTCCCGCAGCGCGATGCGCACCTCGGGCAGCTCCTCGGGGGCCGACACGATCGAGAACTCGCGCCGCGTGCCGCGGGCATCCGCGTGGGCGTGGGGCACTTCGAGCTCCAGGTACTGCCCGGGCGCGAAGCGGAACCGTCCGCTCGCCCGGAACGCGAGCTCGCGCACCGACGGCGTGAGCACGATCCGCTGGACGAACGTCAGACGCAGCGCGGTCCGCAGGGCGAACGCGAACGCGAGGAGGTTGCCCACCAGCAGGGCGCGCTCCTGACCGAGCGTGATCTCCCCGAGGTCGATCGGCCAGCCGGCGAGCACGCCCACCAGCGCCGCAACGGTGAACTGCTGCCACCGGCGGGACGGGAGGGTGAGCGGCTCGGACAGCATGAACGCGCCGAGGAACAGGAACGGCGAGGAGAACAGCAGCTTGACGAACACGTCGCCCGCATCGAAGGCGAGGTCCGCCTGCTGGAACTGCACCGACGTGCGCACGAACGCCGCCGCCACGGCGACGACGAGGAAGACGGCGATGACGCGCACCTTCTCGGTGCGGGCGAGGACGACGAGCCCGAGCAGGATCACCGGCCCCGCGAGGAAGGGCGAGCCGACCCACCACGCCGCCGAACCCAGGTCGGGCAGCCACACGCTCAGCACCGTGAGGAAGGCCGCCCCGAAGGCGGCCGGGTTGAAGATGTGCCGTCCCTGCCAGGCGAGGAGGTACTTGGACGCCGAGGCGACGATCCCGGCGATCGCGAGCCCGACGAGGCCGAGCGGCTCCAGGGTGGGGCGCAGCACGAACAGCAGGATGAGCACCGTGATGAGCGACGACTCCCACCGCCACGCCTTGCCGAGGAGGCGCCCGGCGAGGGCATCCGTGGCGGCGCAGGCCACCGCGAGCACGACGTACGAGGCGACGAGCTCCAGCGGCTGCGGCGCCAGGACCCCGAAGAACGAGAGGATGACGGCGATCACCGCGAGGGCGGCGAGGGCGAGCACGACGAGCCGATACATCGACACGCGGCCCATGACGGCGTACGCGCGATTCCAGGCGGCGGTGAGCGAGGACATCATGCGAACAACTCTGCCCGAGAACCGCGGGACCATTCGACGCGCCCGTCGGTGAGCATCCGGACCCACTGCGCACCGCGCGCGGCCGCCAGCTCCTCCGCGCCGTCGAAGAACAGCGCCGAGGCGAGTCCGTCGGCGGTCATCGCGTCGTCCGCCACCACCCACGTCGCCGCGACGGTGCGCACCGGCTCCCCGGTGCGCGCGTCGAGCACGTGGTGGAGCCGCGTGCCGTCGGCTCCGGGCCAGGACCGCCGCTCGGTCGCCGACGCGCAGAGCGCGCCCGAGGAGATCTCCCACACCCCGATCGCCTGACCGGGACGGAAGGGATGCTCCAGCGCGATCCGCTCGGCGCTCCCCCGCACGACGAGATCCCCGCTGGCATCCACCACGAACGGGCCGATCGCCGCCTCGTCGAGCGCGCGGGCCACGAGATCCACGAGCCGGCCCTTGCCGAGCGCGCCGACATCGATCAGGGCGGGCCGATCCAGTCGGAGCGCACCGTCCGACCAGTGCAGGATGTCGCGCCACGACCCCGGCGCCGCTTGGGCGCCGCGGTCGACGAGCGAGTAGGCCGGGTCGTACCCCCGGCGGGCGAGGGACGAGCCCACCAGCGGGTTGATGGCGCCGTCGGTCGCGTCGGACAGGTCCGCGTACCAGTCGAGCATGGCCGCGGCGTCCGCCGGAGCGGCCACCGCACGCACCGCCGGGGCGACCGCCCCGCGCGCGGACACCGCGGGGTCCCCCGGGGCCTCCCCGTGCGCGGCTCCGGGGTCCCCGGCGAGCCACGTGACGAGCGAGTCGTCGCGGAAACGCGACCACTCCGCGTCGAATCGGGCGATCAGGTCGTCGATGCGGCCCGCCACCGACGACTCCAGCGGAGCATCCGTGTCGATCCGCCAGTGCGTGCCGATCGCGGGGAACTCCCACACGCTGCGGGCGGGCGCGGTCAGGGCGCCCATCAGGCGGTCGCTTCGGCCTTGATCTTCTCGATCGCCTTGTTGAACCCGTCGCTCGTGAGCGAGGAGCCGGCGACGCGCGACACCGAGATCGTGTCGATGTCCTTGCCGACGACCTCGGCCTTGATGCCGCCGATGAACTCGCCCTGGTACCGCTTGGACTCCGCCTTCTGCGGGTCGCCCGTCACCTCGACGGAGGTGATGACGTCGTCGGCGAGGGTCACCGTGACCTTCACGGTCTCCACGGACTCGGGCGTCTGGTACGACCCGTCTGCGGAGTAGGTCCCGTCCGCGTAGGTGCTCGATCCGGCCGCCGAGCCGGTGGCGGGGGCCGCGGGCGTCGCGGCGGCGGTGCTTCCCGTCGACGGAGTCGTCGCCGGGGTGCCGGCGGGCTCGGCGGTCGTCGTGCCGGCGCACCCGGCGAGCGTGACGATGCCGAGGACGGATGCCGCGGCGAAGCCGACGCGGACGGGGCGGCTCGTGCGCAGACGAGCAACGGCGGTGGTGCGGATCATGGTGGTCCTCCTTCTGTCGTGCCGTCCGTGGGTACGGGGGGCGTGCGTCCACGCTAACCCGCGGCCTCGCGCCCGGAAGGCGAGATCACCTATGCGTTCGTATAGAGTTCTGCGGCGGCGCGGTGCGGCAGAAGCTCACGACATCCGTCCCGCGGAGAGGCGCCGCCGGATCCCCTTCAGCACCTCGACGGCCAGGAAGATGGCGACCGAGAACGCGATCGGCAGCAGCCACCCCACGACGCCCAGCGGCTCGGAGCCGAACAGCGCGTGCATGAAGGGCACGTACGTGTAGATGAGCTGCAGGGCGACGAGCGCGAGCGCCGACCACCAGACCATGCGGTTGCCGCGCAGGACGTCCGGTGTGAGGCTGGAGCGAGTCAGGAACCGGCAGTTGAGCAGGTACGCCAGCTGACCGAAGGCGAGCATCGCGACCGCCTCGGTGCGGGCGACGCCGATGTCAGTGCCGAGCGCGAGGGAGATCCCGAAGACGGCGAGGGTGGCACCGCCGATGAGGAGCGACACGACGAGCACGAAGCCGAGCTCACGGGCGGCGATGATCGACCCGCCCGGCCCGCGCGGCGGACGCGACATGATCCCGCGCTCCGCGGGCTCGTACGCGAGCGCGAGCGACAGCGTGACGGCGGTGACCATGTTCACCCAGAGCACCTGGACGGGCGTGAGGGGCAGGGTGAGGCCGAAGACGACCGCGACGAGGATCACGAGCGACTGCGCCCCGTTGGTGGGCAGCAGGAAGACGACCGACTTGCGCAGGTTGTCGTAGATGCGCCGCCCCTCGGCGATCGCGCTGCGGATCGTCGCGAAGTTGTCGTCGGCCAGGACGATCTCCGCCGCCTCCTTCGTCGCCTCCGTCCCCTTGATGCCCATGGCGACACCGACGTCGGCGCGCGTGAGGGCGGGCGCGTCGTTCACGCCGTCGCCGGTCATCGCGACGACTTCGTGGTGCGACTGCAGGGCGCGGACGATGCGGATCTTGTGCTCGGGACTCGTCCGTGCGTACACGTCCACGTCCTGGACCACCTTGGCGAGCTCGTCCTGACTGAGCCGCTCGAGCTCCGCACCGGTCAGGACGGGGGCGTCGCCGTCGTCGACCAGCCCCATCTCGCGGCTGATCGCGAGCGCCGTCCCGGCGTGGTCGCCGGTGATCATCTTCACCCGGATGCCCGCGGCGTGGCAGTCGGCGATCGCCTCGATCGCCTCGGGGCGAGGCGGGTCGAGGATGCCCCAGACGCCGAGGAACTCGAGGTCGACGAGATCGTCCGTCTCGACCTCGGCCGCCCGCGTCGGCTTGCGCGCCGCGGCGAGCACGCGCAGCCCCTCGGCGCTGAGCGCGTCGATCGCGGCCTCCCACATCGGGATGTCGAGGGGCTCCGATCCGCGTGCGCCCCGCTGCGTCAGCGCGCGCTCGAGGAGGCGGTCCGGGGCGCCCTTGACGAGGATCGCGCGCGAGCCGTCGGATGCCTCGTTGAGCGTCGCCATGAACTTGTACGCCGAGTCGAACGGGACGACGCCGATCCGCCGCGTGTCGCCGTCGGTCACCCCGCCCTTCCGGGCGACGACCTTCAGCGCGCCCTCCGTCGGCTCGCCCACGAGCATCCACGCATCGCCCGACCGTTCGAGGTGCGCGTCGTTGCACAGATCCGCGACGGCGAGGAGCGCGGCGAGATCGGCGCCCCCCTCGGGAGAGATCCGCCCCGTCGGGTCGTAGCCGAGCCCCGACACGTCATAGCGGCCCACCGGGGTCACCATCGTCCGCACGGTCATCTCGTTCTTGGTGAGCGTGCCCGTCTTGTCGGAGCAGACCGTCGTGACCGAGCCCAGCGCCTCGACGGCCGGCAGCTTGCGGGTGATGGCGTTCCGACGCGCCATCTGCTGCACACCGATCGCGAGCGTGATCGTCACGAGGGCGGGCAGCCCCTCGGGTATCGCCGCGACGGCGAACCCGATCGTGGCGGAGACCAGCTCGGACATGGGCATCTGGTGGAGGTAGCGCCCGATTAGCATCATCACCGCCGCCATGCCGAGGATGACGAGCGTCAGGACCTTGCCGAACGCGTCGAGCTGCTTCGTCAACGGCGTCGCGAGCGATCCCGCGTCGCCCACGAGCTGCTGGATCCGGCCGATCTCGGTCGCCGCCCCCGTGCCGGTGACGATCCCCCGCCCCTGCCCCGCCGACACGATCGTGCCCGAGAACGCCATCGACGCACGGTCGCCGACACCCGCGTCGGGGTCCACCGGTGTCGTCTGCTTGGACGAGGGCACCGACTCGCCCGTGAGGGCGGCCTCCTCGATGCGCAGCTGGGCCACGTCGAGCAGCCGCAGGTCGGCGGGCACCTTGTCGCCGGGGGCGAGTTGCACGACGTCGCCCGGCACGAGGTCGGCCGCGGGGATTGTTGTCCACGTGCCGCCGCGGCGCACCGTGGCATCCGCCGACAGCATGCCTCGGATGCCCGCGAGGGCCTTCTCGGCCCGGCCCTCCTGCACGTATCCGATCACCGCGTTGATGACGGCGACCGCCATGATCACCCAGAAGTCGAGCCAGTCCCCCATGATCGCCTTGATGGCGGCGGCGCCCAGCAGGATGTAGATCAGCGTGTCGTTGAAATGCCCGAGGAAGCGCAGCCACGCGGGTGCACGCTTCGGCTCGGGGAGCAGGTTCGGACCGACCTGTGCGAGACGCGTCGCGGCCTCGTCCGGCCCCAGTCCGTCGTCGGTCGTCCGGAGCGCGCGTTCCACCTCGTCGGCCTCGATCGCATACGGGTGCTCGAGCTCGAATCCGGCGTCTGCGAGAGCTGCGGTCATGGCGCGATCCTACGCCCGGAGAGGGGTCGCGCCCCGGCGCGGGGGCCGGGGCAAACCCCCTCTCCGGGCGTGGGAATGCGCCGGGGAAAACCCGGAGGACGCGTCAGGCGGCGCCGTCGAACATGCTGGTGACCGACCCGTCCTCGAAGACCTCCTTGATCGCGCGCGCGAGCAGCGGCGCGATCGGGAGGATCGTGAGGGCGTCGAACCGCTTCTCCGCAGGCAGCGGGATCGTGTCGGTCACGACGACCTCGTCGATCGACGAATCCTGCAGGCGCTCGACCGCCGGGTCGCTGAAGATCGCGTGGGTCGCGGCCACGATGACCCGCTCGGCGCCGTTCGCCTTCAGGGCCTGCGCAGCCTTGACGATCGTGCCGCCCGTGTCGATCATGTCGTCGACGAGGAGGCACACGCGCCCCGCGACGTGTCCGACGATCTCGTTGACGGTCACCTGGTTCGCGACGTTCGGATCGCGGCGCTTGTGGATGATCGCGAGCGGCGCGCCGAGCGAGTCCGACCACTGGTCGGCCACACGCACACGACCGGTGTCGGGAGAGACCACCGTGAGCTTGGCGCGGTCTTCAGCGGACAGACTGTTCTCGAAGTACTCCAGCAGCACCGGCTTGGCGAACAGGTGGTCGACGGGTCCGTCGAAGAAGCCCTGGATCTGTGCGGCGTGCAGGTCGACGCTCATGACGCGGTCCGCGCCCGCGGTCTTCAGCAGGTCGGCCACGAGACGCGCCGAGATCGGCTCGCGCCCACGACCCTTCTTGTCCTGACGCGAGTACGGGTAGTACGGCGCGACCACCGTGACGCGCTTGGCGGATGCCCGCTTCGCGGCATCCAGCATGATGAGCGTCTCCATGAGCCACTCGTTGACCGGCGGCCCGAAGGACTGGATGATGAACGCATCGCAGCCGCGGATCGAGACCTCGAAGCGCGTCAGGATCTCGCCGGAGGCGAAGGTGCGGTGCTCCGTGGGCACGAGCTCGGTGCCGAGGGCGCCCGCCACCTGCTCCGACAATGCGGGGTGCGAGCTGCCGCTCGCGACGACCAGACGCTTCTTGGTCTTGGCGACCAGCCCGGGAGCGATCCCGCGCTCGACGTCCAGATCAACCGTGTGCTTCTTGCGCGCCATCGTCCGCTTCCTGTGCGGACCGGGCCTGTGCCGCGGCGTGCGCGGCGGCGGTTCCCGGTCGGTGTTGTTCGACCCATCCCTCGAGGTTGCGCTGGGGGGCCACGCTCATGGCCAGCGCACCGGCGGGGACGTCCTTGCGGATCACCGCGCCGGCGCCGGTCTTGGCGCCGTCTCCGATCCTAACGGGCGCGACGAACACGTTGTGCGACCCGGAGTGCACCTCGTCGCCGATCTCGGTGCGGTGCTTGGCCAGGTCGTCGTAGTTGGCCGTGATCGCGCCGGCGCCGAGGTTCACGCCGCGACCGATGGTCGTGTCGCCGATGTAGGACAGGTGCGGCACCTTGCTGCCCTCGCCCACGACGGAGTTCTTCACCTCGACGAACGTGCCGACCTTGGCGTCCGCCGCGAGGGTGGCGCCGGGGCGGAGGTACGCGAAAGGTCCGACGGTGGCGCGCGGCCCGATGACGGCGAGGGTCGCATCGGTGCGGCGGACGACCGCCCCCTCACCCACCTCGCAGTCCTCCAGGGTCGTGTCGGGACCGATCGTCGCGCCCGCGGCGACGGCCGTCGCGCGGAGGATGTGCGTGTTGGGCAGGACGGTGACATCCGGCGCGAGCGTCGCGGTCACGTCGATCCACGTCGTCGCGGGGTCCTGGATCGTGGCACCCTCGAGCTGCCACCGGCGCACGGTGCGAGCGTTGAGCAGGCGGCCGGCCTCGGCGAGCTGGGCCCGGTCGTTGACCCCCAGCGTCGAGGAGGCGTCCGGGACGACGGATGCCGTCACGGTCAGTCCGGCTCCCCGCACGAGCGCGATCACGTCGGTCAGGTACTTCTCTCCCTGGGCGTTGTCGGTGCCCACGCGCACCAACTGGGCGCGCAGCGGCTCGGCACGGAAGACGTAGACGCCGGCATTGACCTCGGTCACGGCGGCTTCTGCTGCCGAGGCGTCCTTCTGCTCCACGATGCGCTCGACCGTGCCGTCGACCCCTCGGATGACACGGCCGTAGCCGGTCGCGTCGGAAAGGACGGCGGAGAGCAGCGTCACCGCCGCGCGCGACGCCCGGTGATCGCGGATGAGCGTCGCCAGGGTGTCGGCATCGAGCAGGGGGACGTCGCCGGAGAGCACCAGGACGTCGCCGTCGAAATCGGGGATCGACTGCAGGGCGACCTCGACGGCGCGCCCCGTGCCGGGCACCTCGTCCTGGTCGACGACGGTGACCTCGGCGGAGATGCCGGTCACGGCCTCGGCGACCCGATCGCGCTCGTGGCGGACGACGACGAGGACGTGCCCCGGCGCGAGGTCGCGCGCCGTGTCGAGCACGTGGCCCACCAGAGGCCGCCCGCCGATGCGGTGCAGCACCTTCGGCAGGGCCGACCGCATGCGCGTCCCCTGCCCCGCGGCGAGGATGACGACGGCGAGGGACGCGTCCAGCGTGTTCTCTGTCATGCTCCGCCGCCAGGATTCGAACCTGAACCTCACAGCTCCAAAGGCTGTCGTGCTGCCGTTACACTACGGCGGACCGCCGGTGAGCCGGCCGTAACAGTCTGCCAGGCCCGGCACCGGGTCGGTGACCTTGCCGAAGGGAGTGTGCCGGTCGGGGTGAGTGTGCCGGTCGTCGGATCGCTGGGGCTGAAGTCCGCACCGAGACCGGCGAACACTCCACCAGCCCCACCGGTCCGACGATGAGCAGCCCTCCGGCCCGAGGTGTCCGGCCGGGCAGCGGTCTGATGGGTCGTGGGTGGGGATCAGGCGAGCATGAGGAAGAGCTTCTCGAGCTCCTCGACCGACACCCCGTCGGACTCGGACTCGGGGTCGGCGAGGCACTCGCGCAGGGCCGTCGAGACGATCGCGAAGCCCGCCCGGTCGAGGGCGCTCGAGACCGCCGCGAGCTGCGTGACGACCTCGCGGCAGGGCCTCTCCGCGTCCACGGCGGCGATCACGGCGTCGAGCTGGCCGCGGGCGCGGCGGAGGCGGTTCAGGATCTTGCGCTGCGCGTCGGCATCGGAGGAGACCATGGGATCGTCCTGGACCGTCACCGGCTGAACAGCCGCGAGAAGAAGCCGGAGCCGCTCTCCTGCTCGTGCCCGGGGCAGCGCTGGGACTGCGGGATCCCCCGCATCACCTGGTCGACGTGCTGGCCGCAGCCCGCCCACGTCGTCTTTCCACACGTCTTGCATGCCACGGCCTGGCACATGGTGTCTCCTTCAGGGTCGGCCGGACGGTTCTCCGGGTCGGGGTCGGGGGATGGATGGGAGTCTCGGAAGGGACGGGGTGCGGGGACCGGCGAGCGGTCACCGCGCCCGGTCGCGGTCCGCGACGAGCACCTCGCCGGCGCGATCGCCGAGCACGGCGCGGAGCGTCAGCATCCCGCCCGACAGCGACGCGGAGTCGAACCCCGACTGCGCGAGCACGCGATGCGCGATCGCCGAGCGCACGCCCGACTGGCACAGGACGCGCACGGGTCGGCCCGCGGCGGCGGCGCGCACCTCGTCGAGGCGGGCGCGCAGCTCGGTGTGCGGGATCCGGAGGGCGTCCGGGATTGCGCCCGCGGCGATCTCGGCCGGCGTCCGCACGTCGAGGACGAGCGCCTCGGCACGCACCGCGTCGAGATCCTGGGCGTACCAGAGGCGCAGGGTCCCCGTGCGGACGTTCTCTCCGACGAGGCCGACCATCGTGATCGGGTCCTTCGCCGAGCCGTAGGGCGGCGCGTAGGCGAGATCGAGGTCGATGAGGTCGTCGACGCTCCAGCGGGCGCGGATCGCGGTGGCGAGCACGTCGATCCGCTTGTCGACGCCGTCGGCGCCCACGGCCTGTGCGCCGAGGATCCTGCCGCCGTCGCGGGCGACGTGGACCACGAGGTGGATCTGCGACGCCCCGGGGAAGTACCCCGCGTGCTGCGTCGGGTGCAGGTGCAGGGTGTCGAACGGGATGTCCGCGAGCCCGGCCCGATTGGCTCCGGTGAGCGCGACTGTCTGCCCGCCGACCCGGACGATCGCCGTGCCCACGGGCTGCGGGATGGCACGGGCCGCACCCGGACGCAGGATGGCGTCGGCCACCAGGCGCCCGGCGCGGTTCGCCGGTCCGGCGAGGGCGACGGGGCGGACCGCTCCCGTGACGGCGTCCGCCGACGCCGTCGCATCCCCGACGGCGTACACATCCGGAAGCGACGTGCGTCCGTGCTCGTCGACGACCACCGCTCCGCGTACGCACGCGGCGCCGGCCGCCTCGAACACGGCGGTGTCGGGGCGGACGCCCACAGAGAGCACGATCACGTCGGCATCCAGGCGGGTGCCGTCGCTCAGGACCACGACATCCGAGTCCGTGCCGTGCTCGACGGCGACCGCCGCGACGCCGGCGTGCACGTCGACGCCGGCGCCGCGCAACTCGGCGGTCACGAGGGCGGCGAGCTCGTCCTCGAGGGGAGGCAGCACGTGCGGCGCGAACTCGACGATGCTCGTGTGCAGTCCGCGCTGCGCGAGCGCCTCGGCGGCTTCGAGCCCGATGAACCCGGCGCCCAGGACGACCGCCGTGCGCGCTCCGGTCTCGATGCGCTCGCGAAGGGCCACGGCGTCCTCGACCGTCCGCAGAGTGCGCACGCGCGGGGAGTCGAGCCCGGCGATGTCCGGTCGCGCCGCCTGGGCGCCCGGGGCAAGGACCAGCGCGTCGTAGCTCAGGGTGTCGATGCCGTCGGGCGTCACCACGGTGAGGGTCTTGGCTACCGCGTCGAGCGCGGTCACGTCGTGGTGCACGCGGACGTCGAGATCGAGAGAGGCGCGCAGCGATGCGGGCGTCTGCACGAGGAGGGCCGACGGGTCCGCGATCTCCCCGCCGACGAAGTACGGCAGGGCGCAGCCGGCGAAGGAGACGTGCGCTCCGCGCTCCAGGACGACGATCTCGGCGGACTCGTCGAGCCGCCGCGCGCGGGCGGCGCAGCTCATCCCTCCGGCGACGCCCCCGACGATCACGATGCGCATGGATGCTCCTCCCCCACCCGGGTCGTCCGGGCACGATCTCACTATACCCCCGGGGGTATGCGTATGGCCACTCGGGCAGGGACGGTCGAGCCCCATCGCGATAATGGGGGGATGAGCACCGAGCACGACGAAGTCGACCGCATCGTCGGCGCCTGGGGCATCCAGCGCCCCGACCTCGACTTCTCCCCTCTCGAGGTGCTCTCGCGCGTCGACCGCCTCTCACGACACCTCGACCGCGCGCGGCGCGAGGCGTTCCGCCGCAGCGATCTGGAGCCGTGGGAGTGGGATGTCCTGTCGGCGCTCCGGCGCGCGGGCGAGCCGTACCAGCTCAGCCCGAAGCAGCTCTTGCAGCAGACCCTGGTCTCGAGCGGGACGATGACCAACCGCATCGACCGGCTGGTGGGGCGACGCCTGGTGCGCCGCGAGGCCGACCCCGCCGACGGACGCAGCGTGCTGGTGACGATCACGGACGACGGCAAGACGCGGGTGGATGCCGCGATCACCCGCCTCGTCGACGCCGAGGCGGTCCTCCTCGGCGTCCTCTCCCGCGGCGACCGCGAGCGCCTCGCCGGTCTCCTGCGCAAGCTCTCGCTCGGCTTCGACGCCTGAGGTCGCCCCCGGAGTTTCGGACCCCTCGGGCGACCGAAACTCTCCCGAGGCCCGGCGAGAGTGCATCACGGGACCGAAACTCGGCGCACCCGGGGTGCGATGCCCGGGGACGGGCACGCGCGGAGCGCGGGGCTCAGGAGGTGAGCTCGGAGAGGGCGAACCAGCGCTCCTCGAGCGCGGCGATCTCGGATTCGAGGTCGCCGATCGCGCGCATCTTCTCGCCGAGGCCGACGTAGTCCGACTGGTCGTGGTCGGCCAGGGCGGTGCGTGCGGCGTCCGCCTGCGCGGTGAGCTTCTCGATCCGGCGCTCGGCCGCGGTCAGCTCCTTCTGCGCCGCGCGCAGCTCCGCTCCGGACAGCCCCGGCGAGGACGCCGGCGCCGCGCCCCCGGGGGACGCCGATGCCACCGCCGTTCCGCGCCAGGCCGCGTCGCGCAGACGCAGGTACTCGTCGATGCCCCCGGGGAGGTGGCGCAGACGTCCCACACCGTCGGGCCCGGCGAGCACCGCGTACTGCTGATCGGTCACCCGCTCCAGGAAGTACCGATCGTGCGAGACGACCAGGAGGGTGCCGGCCCACGAGTCCAGGAGGTCCTCGATCGCGGCGAGCATGTCGGTGTCGAGGTCGTTCGTGGGCTCGTCGAGGATCAGCACGTTCGGCTGGTCGAGGAGGATGAGCAGGAGCTGCAGGCGACGCTGCTGACCGCCGGAGAGGTCCTTCACCGGCGTCGAGAGCTGCGCGGACGAGAACCCCATCCGCTCCAGCAGCTGACCGGGCGTCAGCTCGGCCGCCTTCGATCCCGATCCGATCGTGTAGCTCGTCCGCAGCCCCGAGATCACGACGCGCACCGGGTCGTCGAGGAACGGGTCGAGCTCGTCCATGCGCTGCGTGAGCGTCGCAACCTTGACGGTCGTGCCGCGCTTCACCCGTCCGCTCGTCGGCGCGACCGCTCCGGCCACGAGTCCGAGGAGGGTCGACTTGCCCGCGCCGTTGACGCCGAGGATGCCCGTGCGCTCACCCGGCGCGATCCGCCACTCCACGCCGCGCAGCACTTCGCGTCCGTCGTAGGCGACGCCGGCGTCGAGGAGGTCCACGACGTCCTTGCCCAGCCGCGAGACGGCGAGGGACTGCAGCTGAATGGGGTCGCGGATCTCGGGGACGTCGGCGATCAGGACGTTCGCCGCGTCGATGCGGAACTTCGGCTTGGCCGTGCGCGCGGGGGCGCCACGGCGGAGCCACGCGAGCTCCTTGCGGGCGAGGTTCTGGCGGCGCTGCTCGATGGCGGCGGCCTGTCGGTCCCGCTCGACGCGCTGGAGGATGTAGGCGGCGTAACCGCCCTCGAACGGCTCGACGATCCGGTCGTGCACCTCCCACGTCGCCGTGCAGACCTCGTCGAGGAACCAGCGGTCGTGGGTGACGACCAGCAGGGCTCCCGCGTTCTTCGCCCACCGCGTCTTGAGGTGCTCCGCGAGCCAGGCGATGGCTTCGACGTCGAGGTGGTTGGTCGGCTCGTCGAGGGCCAGGACGTCCCAGTCCCCCGCGAGGAGGCGTGCGAGCGCGACCCGCCGCCGCTGACCCCCCGAGAGCGTGCCCAGCGCGGCATCCCACGGCAGGTCGGCGACGAGCCCCGCGATGACCTCCCGGGTCTGCGCGGAGCCGGCCCACTCGTGCTCGGGCGTGTCGCCGACGACGGCGTGCCCGACGGTGTCGTCGTCGGCGAGGACGTCGGCCTGATCGAGGACGCCCACCCGCACGCCGCCGCGCACGGTGACGCGCCCGCCGTCCGGAGCGAGGCGCCCGGCGAGCATGGCCAGCAGCGACGACTTGCCGTCGCCGTTGCGGCCCACGATGCCGATGCGGTCGCCCTCGTCGACGCCGAGCGAGACGGCGTCGAAGACGACCTTGGTGGGGAATTCGAGGTGGAGGCTCTCGCCGCCGAGCAGGTGTGCCATATCCCCACCAGGCTACGCGAGCGGCCGGTGCGACCCGGCGCTCAGTACCAGAAGCTCAGGCGCGGCGCCTGCACGGTCTGGAAGAGGCGCGCGACCCGCTCCGGCTCCGCCGTCTCGATCCGTCCCGCGCGCGCGAGCGTCACCGCCGAGACCCCGCCCAGCAGCAGCGCGCCGAGCTCCGCCACGCCCAGCCGGACGAACGGGATGCCCACGGGCGGGTCGTCGACGACCGAGACGTCCGCCCCGCCCGACGCCTCCGCCGTGAGCACGAATGTGCCGTCGGCGAGCTCCCACGGGTCGACGACCTCGAGCGCCACGGTGTCCGAGACGTCGTACGTGCGCGCCGAGAGCGCCGCGGGCACATCGAGCACGCGCACGTAGTGGTGGTCGCGGAGGGTGATCTTCGCGGCGCGCTGGTCGGCGATCATCCACCACAGCGGCTCGTCGACGGCGAGCTCGGACGCGCGGAGCGTGCCGATGAGGTCGAGGGAGAGGAGGAAGCGCCACAGGCCCGCATAGGCCTCGTCGGTGGCCGGAAGGAGCATCGCGACATCGACGGTCGAGTTCCGGAAGTCGTCGGCGTTCTCGGTGACCTTGTAGAGCGCGATCCCGTCGACGTCGCCGAGCGCGCCGTCCTCACCCCGGCTGCGATACTGCACGACGCGCAGCTCCCCGGGCTTCTCCGCATCCGCGGTGGTGCCGAAGAACCGCTCCCAGTGACCGCCCGGGATCGCGACCTCGCCGGGCGAGGAGAGACGGATGCGCTCGTGCAGCCCCCGGGCGATCTCGCGTGCGCTCTCACGCGCCACGAAGTCGATCCGCCCGGACGGCTCCGGCCCGATCCAGCCCGCACGACGGACGTCGACCTCCCACGATGCGGCGGGCGCGGCGGGGCCGAAGCCGAACCGGCCGTAGATGGTCGACTCGCTGACGGTGAGGGCGGCCATCGGCACTCCGGCCGCGGCCGCCGCACGCAGCTCCCCCGCCATCAGGGTGCGCAGGAGTCCGCGGCGGCGGTGGGTGGGGGCGACGGTGACCGAGCTGATCGCGCTGGCCGGAACGGCGCCGCCCGGGACGGTCAGCGTCGTCAGCCACGAGGCGAACGTCGCGACCGGCTCGGAGGGCTGGGGAGCCGCTCGGTCGTAGACGCCGAGCTTGCGCCGGTAGGCGCCCAGCTCGAAGAAGGTGGCCCGACGCGCCTCCTCCGGCTCGCCGCCGAGGAAGCCGCGCGCGACGGCGTCGAGCCAGCGGTCGGTCTCGGCGCGATCGGTGTCGTCGACGCGGCGGAGCTCCAGCCCGTCGGCGGTCAGCGCATCCGTCGTCGCCTCATCGAGTGCACGGTCGTGGAAGCGGTCGGCGTCGGTCATGACACTCTCCTCGGGGTTCAGGGCAGGATGGGCAGGGCGACGTCGCCCAGCCAGACCGTGTCGCCGGGGCCGACCGGCAGCGGGGATCCCCCGCTCTCGAGCCGGTACATGCTCTTGCCGCGCTGCAGGCGGGACCCGTTGACCGATCCCGCGTCGCGGACGGTCACCTGACCGTCCGCGACGTGGAGGAACATGTGCACGCGGGACACCGAGCGCGTCGTGTCGTCCACGGCGATGGAGCGCGCGCCCATCGCGTGCGCGGTGTCGGCGGGCTGGCGACCGAGCACGACGGTGCCGCTGACGCGCACTCGTTCGCCGGTGGGAAGGACGAGCTCGACGCTCTCGACGCGGGTCGGAACGGGCGGCGTCGTCTCGGGCGCGTCGACGGAACGCTTCCCCTGCCACGGGAGCGATCCGGGCAGCGGAACGCCGGATGCCCGGGAGTCCGGGGCGGGCGTCGCCGGCTCGGCGGACGCCGCAGCGACCGGCGCGGCGGGTGCCGCGGCCGCGGCCTGCGGGATGAGCTGGCCGCACTCGAGGCAATAGGCGCTGTTGGGCATCAGGGTCGCGTTGCAGTACGCGCATCGAGCGGTCGCCATCAGCTCACCTCCCCGTCCCGGTGACGAACCGTCCCAGTCTACGTACCGTGCCCCGCCGCCCGTCGCATCCCGGCCGGCGATCGCGCCCGGCGACGCGTCGCGCCCGCGTCACTGGAGCACGTCCGGCACCCGCACCGCGAGCCATCCCGCGCTGGTCGTCACGACACCACCGCCGGGGGTCCCGCGCCCGAGCATGAACTTCGGGATCGGCGATCCGATCGCCTGGGTGCCCATGATGGTCGACTCGGGCCGCAGCACGAGAGCCTGGCGCGCGCGCTTGGCCTCGATGATCGGCCCGCCGAAGAGGGTCGAGAGTGCCTCACTGTCGGCGGAGACGGCGAACACGGCGCGCTGCTTCACGCCCGTGAGCGTGTGCTCGATCGCCGCATTCTTGTACTGCTCGGCGTCGTCGACGACGATCGTGGTGAGCGCCCCGTCGGCCGGGAGCAGCTCCTCCAGCTCGGGAGGCGTGAGGAGCGGATTCTCGACGACGGGGATGCCGTGCGCACGGGCGGTCTCGGTCAGCACCGAGGGACGCGACGCGACGACCACGACGGGTGTCGTCGGGGCGAGCTGCCGCACGAGCAGCGCGAGCGCCGACGACCTCCCGGAGCGGCGCGGCCCCGTCACGAGCAGCCCGCCGGCCCCCGGCCAGTCGAGGGTGAACCTCGACAGGACGTCGCCGCCGACCGCGAGGGTCGGGGCGTCCGGCGCTCCGCCGTCGGCGACCGGCAGCGCGAGCGCCTCGCTCAGCGAGACGTAGCTCGGCAGCGGGTCCACCCGCAGGGGGCGGGGCAGCGCGGCGAGCTCGGGGAAGCGGTCGAAGTGGTCGCGCACCGCCTCGACGGTGCGCCGCAGGAGCGTCGTCTGGGCCTCGCCGCCGACATCCCGCGAGGGCGTCGCGAGCTGCGCCTCCGTGCCCGCCGCGCCGAACAGGACGCGGCCCGGGGGCAGATCGGTCGGGACGTCCTTGGCGAGGATGCCGGCCGTGCGGTAGTCGGCGAGGTCGCGCAGCGGCAGCACGTACTGCTCGTCGATGAACGAGGACATCTTGTCGCCCGAGACCCCGCGGTCCCCGGTGACCAGGACGCGCACGCCGACGGCCGGACCCTCCCGGAGGATGCGCATGAACTGGTCGCGGAAGGTCACGAGCTGATCGGCGTTCATGGTGGACAGCATCCGCTCCCACCCGTCGACGATCACCGCGGAGTAGGCGAGGCGGTCCTCGGGTGCGGCGGCGGCGCGCTGCTCGGAGATGTGGCCGACGCCGGCGGACGCCATCACCGACTGACGGCGCGCGAGGTCTTCGAGCAGCGCCTGCACGAGCCGCGGAAGCCGGTCCGCGTCCAGCTGCGTCACGACGGCGCCGGTGTGCGGCGCGTCCACGAGGGGCAGGAGCGCCCCGTTGCCGAAGTCCATGACGTAGACGTGCAGATCGGCGGGCGAGAACTGCTGGACCAGCTGGGACGCCATGAGTCGCAGCGCCGAGGTGCGCCCCGACATCGAGCCGCCGAGGAACAGGACGTGCGACGCGGTGCGCGCATCCCAGTACATCGGTCGCTGCGACTGCTCGCCGGGGACGTCCTCGAGCCCGAGCACGATCGCGTGCTCCGGGACGGCCTCCGACTGGAAACGCTCCAGCGGGAGGACGGTGGGCAGCGGCACGAGCCACGGCGACGGATTGCGACGGATGCCGAGCTCGGCCGTCGCCGCACCGATGAGGGCGACGAGGGCGCGCAGATCCGTGTCGTCGTGATCCGTCACGTCGGCGGAGTCGCCTCCGCTGGGCGGGAACTTCGCGGGGTACCCGAGGGTGTCCCAGCGCAGCGGCGCCTTGCGCGGCGCGACCCGGACCGTGCGCTGGACCCCCGGGCGGATGCCCGCGACGCGCGCCGCCTGGAAGGCGAGCGGCGGCGACGACGGGCCCGTGCGGACGAAGGCGCGCCCCGGCGTCGACGGAGAGATCAGGGACGCCTCGCCGGATCCCAGGATGTCGGCGGAGTCGGTGCGGTCGGTGACGCGCAACGCGACGCGCAGGTTGATGTTCGACTGCATCTCGGGTGTGACGACGCCCGACGGACGCTGCGTGGCGAGCACCAGGTTCACCCCCAGGGACCGCCCGACGCGCGCGATCCGGACGAGGCCGTCGATGAACTCGGGCAGCTCGGTGCGCAGCTCCGCGAACTCGTCGATGACGATCATGAGGCGTGCGAGGCCGCGCGCCGCGGAGGTGTCGGCGTCCTTCGCCCAGGCCGCGTCTATGTCCTTGGCCCCGAGATCGCGCAGCACGCGCTCGCGACGCTTCAGCTCGGCCTCGAGCGACGCGAGGGCGCGCTCGGTCTCGCGGGCGTCCAGGTTCGTCACCATGCCGACCGTGTGCGGCAGGCGCTCGCAGTCGGCGAAGGCCGACCCGCCCTTGTAGTCGATGAGCACGAAGTTGAGCGCGTCCGGGCGGTTGGCGAGGGCGAGGGAGACCACGAGCGTCTGCAGGAACTCGCTCTTGCCCGAGCCGGTCGTCCCGGCCACGAGCGCGTGCGGTCCGTCGCGGCTGATGTCGAGGGCGAACTCGCCCTCGCCGGTGGCGCCGACGACGACGAACATGTTGCGCGGCTGCGAGCTCCACCGCCGCACGAGCGGCCCCGGGTCGTCCAGGTCGATGCGCATGAGGTCGACGAAGCGGACCGCGTCGGGGAGGATCGCGTCGTCGCCGACGCCGCTGACGTGGCGCAGGGAGCACAGGCTGCGCGCGATGCGCTCCGCGCGCAGCGCGGACATCCCGTCGAGCAGCACGACGGGGAAGTAGTCGCCCGCCGTCTCGACGCGGGCGACCGAGGGGTCGCCGGGGTCGATCTCGACGATGCTGCGCGCCTCCTCGGGCAGTCGTGCTCGCTCGGAGTCGATCGCCACGACGTGGAGGCCGTGCGCGGCGCCCTGTTCCAGGAGCGGCACCATGCCGGGGAGCATGCGGGCGTCGCGGGCGCCGTCCACCAGGACGAGGACGTCCGGGAACGGTCCCGCTCCGCGCTGACCCGCCGCACGGGCGCGGTGCTCGAGGGTCGCAGTCAGCTCGCGCAGGCGCTCCCGTCGCGTGTCGTCCGTGTTGCCGACCGACACGGGTCCGTCGGCGCCCGGCTGGGTGTGCGGCAGCCACTGCACGAAGCCCCACTCCGCCGCGGCCTCGTCGGGGCAGATGACGACGATCGCCGCATCGCGCGGGGAGCGCAGCGTCGCGAACGACACCAGGATCGAGCGGGCGACCGAGACGGCCGCCTCGCGGTCGCCCGCGATGCCCAGGGCGCCGCCGCGCAGGTCCGCCGACAGCGGGGCGGGCGTGACACCGACGCGGTGGGCGACACCGCGATCCTTCCCGCCGCCCTCGAAACGCGCGTCGAGGTCGACCTCGGTCGCACCGAGTCGCACCGCGACCGCGTCCTCGTCGCCGCGCCGCCGCTCCCAGAGCCGCGACAGGGGCGCCGTGGCGATGTCCTCGACGACGACGGCGTCGGGCGAGCGGTACCACGACGACAACCTCTGACGGCGCGTCAGATCGGCGATCCGCGCCGCGGCGGAGCGGACTTCGTCGATCCACTGCTGCTCGGTCTTCACGCCTTTCTTCTTGGCGAGCTTCCGGTTCGTGAGGAAGGAGCCGATCACCATGATGGGGCTCGCCGCCGCCATGAGGAGCATGATCGCGCGTCCGAACAGCACCGCCATCGTCACCCCGAGCACGACGGGGATGATCGCGGACAGCCACGGCAGCGGCGACTGGTCGGGGTCGTCGGGCTTCTCCCCCGGCAGGACGACCACGGGCGGCTCGGTGGGAGGGAAGATCCGTGCCGGGCGGTTGAACGCCCGGTCGCCGAGCGGGTCGCGGTGCAGGTCGGCGTCCGACACGGGCACGACGCCCAGGCGCAGGATGCTGGCGCCGAGCTGCACGAGATCCGCCGGGACGATCGTGGTGGCGCCGGCGACCCGCTCGCCGTTGACCCACACCTCGGCGTCCGGGGCCGCCGGTTCGATGCTCGCCGTCAGCGGGCCGGTCTGCGGGGAGCCCTCGATGCTCAGCCGCGCGTGGACGGGAGCGAGGCCCTCGTCGGCGATCGCGAGGTCGCCGCTGCGGCCGACGGTGAAGCGCATCCCGTGCTGGACGGCGACGACCTCGCCGGCGAAGGGGCCGCCCACGACCGCGAGGCGGAGGGTCCCCGGCTCGAGGACCGGTGCGGCGGCGTCGGGGAGCAGCGTCGCGCCGGAGAGGACGGGGGCGACGGCGAGCGGCTCGGCGCCGTCGGCCGACGGGGCGATGGCCGACAGGGGCACGCCGAGCGCTTCCGCCGCCTCGGCGACGGTCGTCGCGTCGTCGGTGTCGAGCAGCCAAGTCCCCGCGGCGGCGCGGCCGGCCTGACTGCCGACGGTCACTCTCAGGGTCATCTCGTCATCTCCTCCAGGTCACTGCGCGCCCACGCGGTCGAGGACCGCGCTGAGCGCCCGGAACATGCCGTCGTCGGCGGCTGAGCCGCCCTCCGGCGGGATCGGCGGGACGATCCCCATGGCCACGGCGGCGCCGTCCACGGCCGCGGCGGAGGGCGCCGTGGGCACGGGCCCCTCCGCGGTGCCGCCCGGCACGAGCGTCACCGACCCCCAGGCCTGTTCGCCGCCGGCCGCGACGTGGAACGAGAACTGGTCCTCCGCGCCCGTGCCGCGATAGCGGGCGACCCCGTCGCGGTCGCAGGCGACCGCGCCGTGGAGGGGCGCCCCGCATCCCACCACGACGACCTCGTCGCCGGACCGGCTCGCGACGAGGGTCCGGAGGTCGATCTCCGCGCCTGCCTCGGCGCTCAGGGGGACGGTGACGTCGAGGGCGATCAGCTCCGCCTCCGCGCGCGCCGGGTAGACCGAGACGGGGATGCCCGTACGCGCCGCGCTGCCGTGGTCGTCCACGACCTCCACATGGACGTCGGCGGCGCCTCGATAGCCGGCCGCGGCACGGAAGACGACGTGGGTGGGGGTCGTCCAGGCGGTGCCGGCCTCGACCGGGTCGACGTCCACGACCCGCGTGCCGCCCCCCGCGGCGCACGCGATGCACGCCGGGGCGAAATCGGACAGCGGCACCCGCAGGATCGCTCCGGAGGCGACGGCGCGCTCGCCCGGGGAGGTGACCGACGGCGCGGCCGGCGCCTCCAGCGTCACCCGGTACGAGACCTCGAGCGTGCGATCGCCCGCCACGAGCCGGACCGGCAGGCGGGTGACCCCGGCCTCCGGGTCGTAGCCGTCGGCGCGCAGCTCGATGCTCTCCGCGTCGCAGGCGCGCACGAGCGGGCTCGCGGCCGACACGGCGGCGCAGTCGGCGATCCGCCACGGCGCCTGCGGCTCGATCGATGCCGCATCGTCGTACGGGATGGAGACGTCGGCGGGTCCGGAGGCGGGGGCATCCCCGGTGTCGGCCGCGGCGGCGGGGGCGAGCCCCATGAGCACCGCCGCCAGGGCGACCACGGCCGCCGTGCGCAGGGTGCGGAACACTCGTCCTCCTCGACAGCGGGCGGGGCCGGGCCGCGACGCGGCACCGATATAGCATGGTACGCGGCCCCGCCGACACCTGCGGCGACCGGCGACCGCGACGAAAGGGATGCACCGGATGAGCGGACCCTCGACCTCGTCGTCGGGCCCGACGATCGGCGTCGAGCCCGGGCGGCCGCGGATCGGTGCCGGGGGCGGTCGCGACCTCTCCTCCGGCGTCGAGGTCCTTCCGGAGATCGTCGAGACCCCCGCGAAGCAGCGCCCGTGGTGGCTCCATCCGGCGTTCGTGGTGTCGATCCTGCTGACGGTGCTGGCGCTCGGCGCGGCGCTCGCCTGGGCGATCGTGTCGGCGATGACCGACAGCTCCGTGACGGTGTCGCACCTGCGGATCTCGTCCGAGGGCGGCAACGTCGCGCTCGCGTGGGACGGCCCGGACGCCGCCTACGCGCTCTACCAGGTCTCCGGCGACCGAGAGACGACCGACCTCACGCAGCTGGTGCGCGGCACCTCCGCGTGGGTGTTCTCCGCCGCCGACCTGTACGACGAAAGCAGCTGCTTCATCGTGCGCCCGGCCGCCGCCGACGGCCCGGTGAGTCTCGACGCGGCCACCCTCCAGTCCCAGAACGGCGCGTCGGTATGCGTTTCCGACGCCCGCTAGCGCTATGCGTATCCGACGCCCGCTAGCGCTCACCGCGGCGCTCGCGCTCGGCCTGTCCCTCAGCGCCTGCGCGAAGCCGGCGCCGCAGCCGACCGCTCCGGCGGGGATCGATCTCGGCTCGGCGGAGGCCGCCGCCGGCAACGGCCTGTGGCTGCGCTCCGGCGAGGACCTCGTCGCGATCGTCACCGGCGCGATGCGCGCCGCCGGCCCCGTCCACGTGACCGGGTCGGTCACCGAGACCGTCCAGACCTCCCCCGACGCCGATCCTGCGCCCGGGCGTACCGTCACGATCGACTACCGCGGCACGTCCGCGGCCTACACCGCCACCGTCGCGGCGGGCGACCTGCGTCTGGAGGCGGTCGTCTCGTCGACGGGGACCAGACTCCGTGGGAACGCCGCGTTCGCCCGGCTGTACCCCGGCACGACGCCCGGGGCCGTCACCTGCACGACCGGCCTCGACCCGCGCCTGAGCGAATGGGGGCCGCTGCTGGACCCCGCCGACCTCGTGCGCACGGTCCTGGACGGCCGGGGCGTCGCCGCCAGCGCACCCGACGCGGACGCGCCCGCCGACGGCGCCGACACGATCGACGTCGTGACGGGCGAGGAGGGGTCGGTGGTGGGAGTGCTCACCGTCGACAGGTTCGGGCCGCCGTTGCCGCGGACGTTCGTCGGGGGCGACGCGAGCGGACAGGGCTCGCTCGCCTTCGCCGACTGGGGCGAGCCGGTCGACCTCGCCGCCGCTGCCGCCGCACTGCCCTGTACGGAGGAACGATGAAAGACCTGACTCTGCTCGGCGACCCAGGGTTCGCACTGCGCCGCTCCCCGGCGCTCACGATCGTCTTCGGCGCGCTCGGTGCCGTCGCCGCCGTCGCGCTCATCCTGTGCCTGGTGAACTACGACGGGCTCGCCGGCAACGGCGTCGTCTCGTGGCGCGGACGCAGCACCGACGCGCTGCCCGGCATCGTCGCCCCCGGCGCCGTCGCCCTCACCGCGCTCGCGACCGTGACCTTCGGCTGGCTGGCCGTGTCGGGTGCCACGCGCTGGCGCCGCACGTCCACCGGGACCGTGCTGCGCGGCTTCGAGCTGCCCGTCGCGGGCGACGCGGCGGTCGCGGGCGAGCTGCACCGGCGCTTCGCCACGGGAGACCCCGCCGTGTATCTGCCGGTGCCCGTCGTCAAGCGCGGTGACATCGCGGTCCGCGTCTACCGCGCCGACGCGGATCGCCGCGCCTTCGTGACCGTGCAGCTGGGCACCGGCGCGGGTGCCCGGACGTGGCCCCTCATCGAGCTGAGCGACCGCGGCTACGTCCAGATCAAGCGCCGCGACGCGGCCCATTTCGCCCAGCCGTACGTCCCGGCGGGCGGCACGACCGACCCGCAGCTCGGCCGATGACCGCGCCGCGCCTGCCCGACTTCGAGGTCCGGGTCGACGCGGCGAAGGTCGCCTCCGCGCGTCGGTGGAATCGCGGACTCGTGGGCGGTGCCGTCGTCATGGTCCTCCTCGCCGCCGCCGCGGCGACGTGGCTCGCCTCCGCCGGACGCGGCTCCTGGTTCACCGTCGCCCTCGTGGCCCTCCTGGGCGCGCTGTGCGTCGGGGTGGTCGTGGCCGCGCGGGCGCGCACCCGCATGCTGCGCCTCCTCACGGGAGGCGGCGGCGTCCTGCGCGCCGACGATCGCGGAATCCGCCTGCCCGGGCTGACGGGCATCGGCTGGGACGACCTCGTCTTCGTGTGCGTCACCGACGACCGGGCCCGCACCCGTCAGCTGGGGCGCGTCCCCGTCGTCGGGTGGGCGGGGCGGGCGGCCATCCGCGCCGGCAGCGGCACGATCCTGTGCGAGCTGGGCGTCCGCGACGGCGAGGCGCTGCGCGCCGCGACGGCGGATGCGGCCGCCGCCTCCCGGGTGACGCTCTACCCGCGCTGGCCCGACGGAGCGCGGCGCGCGACCGTCCCCCTGCTGCTGGACGCCGTCTACGACGAGCTCGACACGCAGGCGGTCGTCACGATGCTGTTCGCCCAGGCGGAGACGCACGGGGTGCCGCGCGCCCTCTTCGCCCAGGTGCCCCCGGCGATCCGCTGGAAAGGACCCTACCTCGACGACGTCATCGCGGGCGGTCTTCGTCGGTGAGCACGCCGCGCCGACGCACAGCGCCCTCCGCGTGGCGCCGTGAACGGCACGGGGTTCACCAGCCCGGCTGCCCCGCGCAGGACTGACTCAGCGGGAAGAAGCCGGTCGTCGGCTCCGTGAACAGGCGCCAGGCCTCCGCCGCGTCTCCGGATCGCGCCGCCTGCTCCATCCGGTGCAGCGTCGCGACGGCCACGGGATGCCAGGACAGGTAGGACGTCTCGTCGATGCCCTCGGTACCCTCCCGGAGCACCGCCTGCACGGCGGCGATGCGGGCGATGAGGGCGGGAGCCTCGGTCGGGCTCGTCGTCGCCCGGATCCCGGATTCGACGAGGTCCACGACGGGCTGACGCAGCGCCGCGCAGCGGTCCGCCAATGCCGCGCTCGTCATCGCGCGCCGGGACCTTCCGTGCTCGGCTCGAACTTCGCCGGGTCGGTGCGGCGTCCCGCGCGGAACATCTCCCGTGCCGCGGAGGGCTCCAGCGACGACGCGGCGAACATGACGGACTCGTCGGGGGCGACGTACAGCGACACCCCGCCGCGCACGGGCTGCGTCAGCAGCACCGCGCCGCCGTCGAGCGCCAAGGCGTCGAGAACGGCATCCGGCCACCTCCGCCGCAGGAGCTGCGTGCCCACCTCGATGAGCCGTGCCTGGGCGGCCGTGGCCTGCGCCGG
Organism: Microbacterium sp. MMO-56; assembly: GCF_037146215.1. Taxonomy (NCBI): domain Bacteria; kingdom Bacillati; phylum Actinomycetota; class Actinomycetes; order Micrococcales; family Microbacteriaceae; genus Microbacterium; species Microbacterium sp. MMO-56. Next base: position 97,577 of record NZ_JBBCVW010000010.1, on the reverse strand, counting down.
ATCGATCCGCACGGGCTGCGCGGGATCGATCCCCGAGGGCTGCGCCGCCCGGTCCGCGAGCGCGGCGCTGCGGCGCTCCTCGCGCACCCCGTCCAGCTCTCCCGCGGCCACGACGCTCTCGTACACGCCGGCAGCGGTCTTCGTCATTCCGGCGGCCTCCGCGGCCGGCATGTCGCGGCCCGTGTAGACAACCCGGGCGTTCTCGCCGGAGTCGTCGCGCGCGAGCGCGACCAGCTGCACGGGGAGCGCTCGCCAGGTGGCCAGGACCCGGAGCACCTCCACGTGCGACAGCTCCCCCGACGGCACCTCTTTCCACCACAGACCGCGCGCGGACAGCTCGGATCCCTCGAACTCGTCCTCACCGCACACGATCCACCGGCCGTCGGGCAGGACATCCGCGATCATCTCGCGGCCGCGCCACACCGCGCGGATCCCGAGCAGGGGCGTGCTCTGGGCGGGGGTGGCGGCGAGCTCGACACCGGGCGCGGCGATCCACCCTTCGGCGACACTGGCGTATCCGGCGATCATGCGCGGCGGCGCGTCCGCGCTCACGCGCCAGATCGAGGCGCCCGCCGGAACACGCGACGGCGCCGCCCACCACACCGGCAGGAACCGTGCCGCGCTGTCGACGAAACCCGATCCGCTCGCGAACGGCTCGTGGTCGGTGATGGCGGGACGATCCGCCGCGTCGGCGGGAGAGTCCAGCAGCAGGTCCGGTGAGGCGGGGAGGTTCAGGATGTCCACGAAGGCGGCATCCGCGGAGAAGGGCGACGCCGGGAAGCCGAGTCCGAGCTCGGCGTACAGGGCCTCCGGGGTGGGCGGCGATGTCAGATCGTCCAGCCGGACGACGTAGCCGGCGACCCACGGGAGCCCCCCGCGCAGGAGGGCGTCCTCGCGCGCGGCGGTGACGGCCTGGGTGAGCTGACTCATCCTCTGTCCTCTCGCTGTGTTCTCTCATCCAACCACGGCGCCCGGACCTTCTCCCGTTCGGTGCGGAGCGTGAGACGGCCGTCGTCCTCGGGCACGCCGCGCGCCCACGTGCGGCGATCGAGCGAGTCGAATCCGAGGCTCTGCGCACGCGGATCCTCCGTCGTCAGCATCACCGAGCCCCGACCGTTGGGGGCCGCCTCCACGGGGACGCCCGCGTACGTCCCGACGTAGCGGAGACGGAACACCTCGATCCGCTCGTCGGGACCGATGTCGCGGGCGAAGCGTCCCCGTCCGATCGGCGAGAACCCGCGCGACTCACTGGCCGGATCCCCCGAGACGAGCTTCCAGCCGCCGCTGCGCACGACGCGGACGTCACGCGAGCCGACGCGCGCGTACAGACCCGCTTCCGCGAGGCGGCTCACCGCGGTCCGCCGTGGGCGACGAAGCCGACGCCGGAGTGGTAGATCCCCACCAGGCGAGGGCCGTCGGGACCCACGACCCAGATCCGCGCCCCCTCGTCGAGGTCGAGCAGCCGGTCCGCCTTGTACTCGGGACGGAAGACGTCGTCGAGGTTGGCGAGCATGCCGTTCCCCGTCGCCGGCGCGGGATCGTTCACCGTGCCGCCGAAGTCGGAGGAGTACGGGATGGACAGCGCATCGGCATCGGGGGTCGTGAACTCGATGAAGGCGTACTCGGTGACGCCGGGACGCTGGAACGGGCTGGGCGATCCGTCCGCCATCGTGTAGTCCAGTCGCGCGTCGGCCACGATCTGCGTCAGGCCCGCCCACGGGTCGATGTCCGTCGCGCGGGCGACGTAGCCGGCGACCTGCGTCCAGCCCGACGTCGGGTCGAGGTAGTTCCACAGCGAGTCGATCGGGATCACCTTGACGAGCGGCGTCGTCGGCGTCGGCGGGTCGATCAGCTCCCGCACGGTGCGCAGCAGGTCGCGGTCGGCGGCGCTCAGCTGCGACGAGGGCGTGAGGCGGAGCGCGTGGACGTCCGCGATCGTGCGGCCCTGCGACTCGAGGTAGTCCGTGATCCGACGATCGGATCCGGGGTCGGCGACCCGGCCGTCCCTGGACGGCTCCGGCGCGGTCGCGGGGTCGGTCGACGAGTCCACCGCGGGCGCGGCATCGGGGGCCGGAGCATCCGCCGCGGCAGGCGCACCCGACGGATCCGCCGGGGCGTCCGGGGTCACGACGAGGTCGGCGTCGATCGACGCGTCCCAATACGTGGCGTCGGGCTCGTGCGGCGGCCACCCCGTGCGGGTGCCGGACTGCGCGTCGAGGGTCCACACGGTCGTGCCGTCGAAGTAGGCGTTGAACCAGTGCCCCGCCATCCCGGCACGATCCACGCCGACGACGCAGTGGGACCCCGCCCCGGCGGCGCGCAGCGCCGCCTCGATCTGCGCGGGCGTCGCCGCCGTCTGCGGGCGTCCGGTGGCGGCTTCCATCTGCGCGAAGTCCAGGGTCGAGCCGCCGGGCGCCTCCCGCACCGGCTGCCCGTTGAGGACGTCGTTGAGGATCGAGGAGGTGTGCCCGCAGTTCGTCGCGAAGCCGTTGGACGGATCGGTCGGGTCGAAGTTCGGGTTGATCGCCTGCACCGCCGTGTCCACCTCGGCGGTGGTGAGCTCGGTGCGGTCGATGCCCGGCGCGGCGTCCGGGGTCTCCGGGGTCTCCGGCCCCGTCGCGGCATCGCCGCCGTCGGAGGGGCCGCCCTCGGCGGCGCGGTCCGGACCGTTCCCGGCCTCGGGCGCCGTCGCGTCCGGAGCTCCCGACGGCGGTTCCGCAGGGCTCGACGCGTCGGGCGTGCTCGGCGGCGTGCCGAACAGCGACGATCCGCTCGGGGTCCGCACGAAGGGCGCCGCGAACGCTCCCGCGGCCGCGGCAGCCGCCCCGGCTGTGCCGGCGACCTCGGGATCCACGGCCGGCACATGGCCCTCCGTGGACGAGCCCTCCGGTGCGTCGGGGGCCGGTGTGTCCGGGGCAATCGCGTCCGGGGCGGTGGCATCGACGACGGGGGCGTCGACCTCCGCGAACACGCCGTCGACCTCCGGTGCACGCGGTGCGCCCGCGGTGGAGGGTGCGTCCGGCGCGGACGTCGACACGTGCCCCGGGGCGGTCGGGAGCCCGCCCGCCGCGGGAGCGTCGGGCGCCGCCGGAGCGTCCGACGTCAGGGCCGCGCCGTCGGCGGGCGGCGACGACGGAGCGTCCGACACGAGCGACGACGGCAGGTCCGGCGTCGACGGCGACGACAGGTCGAGGGCGGCAGGAGCGTCCGGCGACGAGAAGTCCGGGCTCGACGGCGCATCCGGCGTAGAGGAGTCCGGAGCCGACGGCGCATCCGGCGACGAGAAGTCCGGCGCCGACGGAACATCCGACGTAGAGAAGTCCGGGCTCGACGGCGCATCCGGCGTAGAGAAGTCCGGCGTCGACGGAGCATCCGGCGTAGAGAAGTCCGGCGTCGACGGAACATCCGGCGACGAGAAGTCCGGCGTCGACGGCGCATCCGGCGACGAGACCTCCGGGCTCGACGGCGCATCCGGGCTCGACGGCGCATCCGGCGACGAGGGCGACGACAGATCCGGGGCCGACGGTGCGTCCGGAGCGGACGGCGCGTCCGGGGAGGAGGGTCCGTCCCCGCCGAGGCTCGCCGGCAGGTCGGGGGTCGACGACGACACGTCGATCGACGCCCCGTCCCCGCCGCCGGAACCGCCGTCGACGCCGGTGCCGGGGGTCGGCGCATCGTGGTCGATGCTCACACCCGAGCCGTCGCCCGCGGTCGCGGTCCCGCCGCTGGAGCCGCCCGGCGTGGGCGCATCCGCGTTCACCGCGAGACCCGAGCCTCCGCCGGTCGACGGCGCGGCGCCCGCGCCCGCGGCCGCCGTCACGGGGACGCGTCCGCCGGCCTCGATCGAGACGCCCGACCCACCGCCGCCCGTCGGAGCCGGCCGCACGCCGTGGCCCTTGCCCGCCATCGACCCGCCCAGGAGCGAGCCCAGGACGGCGGCGCCGATCGGGTTGAACGCCTGACCGGTCATCGCGGACTCCGCGGCGCCCGATGCGAGGCCGTCGATCGCGCCGCCGCCGGCCTCGACCGCGACATGGGTGGTGCGGCGCAGCCCGGCGTTCGCGATCTGCGAGGTCCCGGCGCCGCCGATGCGGGAGAAGGTCCCGCCGGCCGCGCCGCCGACCGTCGCCGACAGCGCGGCGGTGAGCACGTTCTGCGGCTGGAAGCTCGGGTCGAGCGAGCCGCGCACCGAGTTGAATCCCGTCGTCGTGATCGCCGAGGCGAGACCGGCCGACAGCGCCTCACGGGCCACGTGCACGCCGGTGCGGATCGCCATGCGGGCTGCGCGAAGGGCCGCCATGATCAGCGCCCGCAGCTTGCGGCAGAGGTTCGCGATCTTGATCGCCCAGCGCATGACCGTCAGAGCGATCTTCGCGACCATCGCCGCCGCGCCGGCACCGAAGGTGATCGCGCCGAGGAGGGCGCCGACGCCGATCTCGATCGCGATCTCGACCGCCATCTGCGCGAGGAACCAGCCGATCTCCTCCCACGCCTTGTTGGTCTCGTCGAGCATCGACTGCGCGAAGCCCGCCATCGACGCCGCGCTCTCGCTGAGCGAGCCGAACGACGTCGCGACCTTGTCGCGGCATCCGAGCACGGTGGCCTGCTGCGGGAACGTCATCGCCGACGCGTTCGCGAACGCCCCGCCGATGCGCCCCTCGAGGCCGCTCAGCGATCCGGAAAGCTCCGTCCACGCCGATGCCGCCGCCCCGAGCTTGCCGGTGTCGGCGTCGGGCAGACGCACGCCGATCTGGGCCAGCGCGTCCTGGACGAACTCGGCGAACTCGCCGAGCGGCGACTGCGGACCGGGTCCCAGCGCGGAGGGCACCGAGACGGACGCCGGGAACGGCACCGCCGTCTCTTCGGGGATGGCGGACTCGGAGGCGGAGCGGAAGGCGCCCACCAGCTGCGCGCCGTCGTACGCCCGAGCGGTGTTGGCGATCGCGGCGTCCAGCGTCTTCAGGGTGTTGGCGGCGTTGATGACACCGGCCAGGACATCCTGCGCGTACCCGTCGTACCCGGGCTCACCGTCCTGACCCTGGGCGAACGCCTCGGCGGACTCCTCGTCGCCGGCCATCCCGGACGTCCCCGACAGGGCGGCCTGACACGCACGCGCCGCCTGCCACGCGCTCTGCGCGATCGAGTGCAGCACCTCTCCGTCCGCCGCGAGGCGGGCGGCGTTCAACTCCACAGCGGGCATCGGTCCCGTCTCCCCTTCGGTCGCTCAGCCGAGCGACGATCTGATCTGGTTCCAGGCGGTGTCGAGCGATTCGGCGGTCTGCTCGTACGCCTGGCGCGCGCCGTCGACCTCTTCCTTGAGGCCTTCCGCCGCCGTCGTCAGCGCCTCGGCGCCCAACTGCCATTTCTCGAACATCGAGATGAAGTTCGCCATGGCCGGGCCCTGCCATTCCGCGGGGAGCATGTACGCGAATCCGCCCGCGCCCTGCTTCAGCGCCGTGCAGTATGCGACCAGCTCGCCGAGGGCGTCGGCGAGGGCGGTGAGGTCGGCGGTGTCCGCCTTCTGATCGCCCATCAGTCGGTCCTTCCCAGAGAGCCGGCGAGGTCGTCGAGTCCGCCGGTCAGCGCATCCGAGCGCACGACGCCGGCGTCGACACGCGCGTCCATCGACTCCGCCGAGACGCCCGCCTCGGCGACGTCCTGCTCGACCTCGGCGAACGTCGCTCCGTCCTCGAACTCCACCTCGACGGTGCGATCGTCGTCCGCCGGCGCCGAGCCGGTGCGCTGGCCGGAGCTCGCCCGCACTCCCCCGCCGCCGACGACCGCGGCGCCGGAGCGCTCGTCGCCGTCGCGGCCGAAGAACTCGGAGATCGCGTCCGCGCGCTGCTCGCCGGTGTCGACGCGGCTGCCCACACTGCTCGACGCGGCGCCCACGTTGCGGACGACCCCGACGCGCCCGGCGAAGCCGCGCTGGATGCCGGCCTCGGTCTGCGTGTAGGAGCCGTCGGCGGCGATCAGGCCGCTCTGGAGCGCCACGAGGGACTGCCGCACGGCCGCCGAGGTGGCCAGGAACGTCGACCACCCCTGCGCGAAGACCTCGGCGTCCTCACCGCGCCAGCTCACGTCGACCGTGCGGTTGACGTGGGCGTCGACGGCCGCCAGGTTCGCGTCGAACGTCGCGACGACCGTGCCCAGCAACGAGGCGACCTCGCTGAGCGACGACGCCCGCACCCGGAACGAAACCATCCGTCATCCCTCCCCCTGGCGCTCGCGCGGAGGCGAGCGGATGTCGTGTTCAGCCGGTGAAGGTCGAGGCGATCGCGCTCTCGCTGTCCTCGTACGAGAGGGCGGCCTGGTTGAGCAGGTCGCTGATGCCCTGGAGGGATTCCTTCAGCTGGATGCCGGCCTGGTCCCACTGCGAGTAGAGCTCGTTGAAGCTCTGCGAGGCGCTCCCGCCCCAGTCTCCGGAGATGAGCCCCTCGACGAGGGACTTCAGGTTCGACAGCTGCGACTCGATCGACTGCGAGCCGCTGGAGAGCTGCCCGGCGACGCCGGCGAGCGATTCTGAGGTGACGCGGATCTCGGCCATGATGTTCCCTCTCTACGGTGATGGTCTTCGGCGGCGGTCACGCTCTCGCGACGATGCTGCCCGGCCTCAGCCTATGCACAGCCACCCGCGGAGCCCAATGGGGAGAACTCCCCATGCCGGTCGGCGCACGCTCAGCGGGCGCTCGCGCGGGCCCCGGCGACGGGGCCGTGCACCGCGAACGACGGGCGGCCGGCGCGGGTGAGGCGCGCCGCGAGCGACTCGGCGTGATCGGCGTCCTCCGCGAGGTGCACGACGGTCGGGCCGGATCCCGAGACGATCGAGGCGAGCGCGCCGTCGCGCAGCCCGGTGGAGATCGTGGTGTCCAGGTCGGGCAGCAGCCGACAGGCGGCCCGTTCCAGGTCGTTGCGGACCGCGCCGGCGAGAGCCGCGGGGCTGCCCGCGCGAAGCGCCTGCAGCACGGCCGGATCGACGTCGGTCGCCGCGGCGCGGGGCCGGATGTCGACCTCGGCGCGGAGCCGGTCCAGCTCGCCGTAGACGGCGGGGGTCGACAGCCCGTCTCCGCGCGTGGTCAGCACCCAGTCGAATCGCCCGCGCACGAGCGCGGGGGCGAGCTGATCGCCCCGGCCCGTGCCCACCGCCGTCCCGCCGAGGACGGCGAAGGGGACGTCGGCGCCGAGCTCGGCGCCCAGCTGCTGCACCTCATGCGCGCCGAGGGTCGCCCCGAGCAGCTCGTTGACGGCGACGAGGGCGGCCGCCGCATCCGCCGACCCGCCGCCCATGCCGCCGGCGACGGGGACGCCCTTGTGGATCTCGAGGCGGATGCCGCCCGTGTAGCCCACGCGACGCGCCACGAGGCGCGCCGCGCGGACGGCGAGGTTGGAGGCGTCGAGCGGGACGCCCGAGACGTCCACGTCGCCCGTGACCACGATCTCGTCGGCGTCCGCGAAACCCGCCCACAGATCCTCGTAGAGCGAGACGGCCTGATACACCGATGCGACGTCGTGATAGCCGTCGGGCTGCACGTCGCCGACCTCGAAGAAGACGTTGATCTTCCCCGGAGCGCGCACGTGGACCCGACGGTCGTCGTCGCGAGACCTCACGCGGTCGTCGATTCCGCCCACAGGTCGACGTCCACGGCGTCCGAGACGGCGTCGATCCGCTCGATCTCCTCGGCGCTGAAGGCGGGACCGTCCAGCGCCGCGATGTTCTCGTCGAGCTGCTCGGTGCGCGAGGCGCCGATGAGCGCCGAGGTGACCACCGGGTCGCGCAGGACCCATTGGATCGCCATCTGCGCGAGGGACTGTCCGCGCTCCTTCGCCACGACGTCCAGGGAGCGCAGCGCAGAGAGGGCGTTCTCGCTCAGACGTCCGCCGGGGAGCGACGAGCGCTGCTGGGCGCGGTCGGCCGTGCCGTCGCCGAGGTACTTGTCGGTGAGGAGGCCCTGCGCGAGCGGGGTGAACGCGATCGCGCCCATCCCCTCCTGACGCAGGACGCCCGTGAGACCGTCCTCGACCCAGCGGTTCAGGATCGAGTAGGACGGCTGGTGGATGACCAGCGGGGTGCCCAGCGACCGGGCGATGGCGTGCGCCTCGGCCGTGCGCTCCGCGCTGTAGGACGAGATGCCGACGTAGAGCGCCTTGCCCTGACGCACGAGCGTGTCGAGCGCGCCGATCGTCTCTTCGAGCGGGGTCACCGGGTCGTAGCGGTGCGAGTAGAAGATGTCGACGTAGTCGAGCGACATCCGGGTGAGCGACTGCTCGGCGCTGGCCAGCAGGTACTTGCGCGAGCCGTAGGTGCCGTAGGGCCCGGGCCACATGTCCCACCCGGCCTTCGACGAGATGATGAGCTCGTCGCGGTACGGCGCGAAGTCCTCGCGCATCATGCGGCCGAAGTTCGTCTCCGCCGAGCCGTACGGCGGACCGTAGTTGTTCGCCAGGTCGAAGTGCGTGATGCCGCGGTCGAAGGCGTGGCGCAGGAGCGTGCGCTGGCGGTCGAACGGGATGTTGTCGCCGAAGTTCCACCACAGGCCCAGCGACAGCGGCGGCAGGTAGAGCCCGCTCGTGCCCACCTGCCGGAACGTGGCGCTCTCGTAGCGGTCGGCGGCGGCGGTGTACGGGCGGTGGATGTCTCCGCCGCGCGTCGCGGGGAAGCGGTTCTCTGTCTCGGTCACCCGTCCAGGCTAGCCGCGCCGCCCGCTGCGCGGGCCACCGCCACGAAGTCCTCGATCGTCAGCTGCTCGCCGCGCAGCGTCGGATCGACGCCGGCACGCGTCAGCACCTCGCTGGCCTGCGCGGCCGAGCCGCCCAGCACGGGCGCGAGGGCCTGGCGCAGCATCTTCCGGCGCTGCTGGAATGCGGCGTCCACGATCCGGAACGTCGCCCGCCGCAGCGTCTCGTCGCCGCGTGGCTCGGCGTCGCGGCGGAAGCCGACGAGAACGCTGTCGACGTTGGGCACCGGCCAGAACACCTGACGCGAGACGGTGCCGGCGAGCCGCCAGGGTCCGTACCACGCGGCCTTGACGCTCGGGGCGCCGTACACCTTCGACCCCGGCGGGGCGGCGAGGCGCTCCCCCACCTCCGCCTGCACCATGACGACGCCGCGCTGGATCCCGGGGAAGGTCTCCATGAAATGCAGGAGCACAGGGACGCTGACGTTGTAGGGCAGGTTCGCGATGAGCACGGTGGGCTCGCCCGGCAGCTCCGTGACGCGGAGCGCGTCGGCGTCCACGACCGTCAGCGCGCCGGCGGGCACGCCGTGGGCGGCGGCGGTCTCGGGGAGGCGTTCGGCGAGACGGTGGTCGACCTCGACCGCCGTGACCTGCGCGCCGGTCTCGAGGACCGCCAGGGTGAGCGATCCGAGCCCCGGCCCCACCTCGACGACGCGGTCCGCGGCGGTGACCTCGCCGACGTGGACGATCTTGCGCACCGTGTTGGCGTCGACGACGAAGTTCTGACCGAGCTTCTTGGTGGGCGTGACGTCGAGATCGGCGGCGAGGGCGCGGATCTCGGCCGCTCCGAGCAGGGTCACGGGCATGGCATCCACCCTATCCGGCGCCTCTCGGCCGCCCGTGCCCGCACGCCCGTCCTCGCCGGCCGCCGACCCGTCCCCACCGGCTCCGCAGATGATCACGTACTCCGCACGAGAGCGGCGGATGCCCTGCGGAGCACGTGACATCCTGCGGAGTCGGTGTCGCCGGGGGGGGTCAGGCCGCGGCGGCGCGCGCTGCGGCGGGCAGCGCCTCGACGATCCGGGCGATCACGTCGTCGTCGTGCGCCGCGGTGACGAACCAGGCCTCGAACGCCGACGGGGGCAGCGACACGCCCTGGTCCAGCATCGCGTGGAAGAAGCGGCCGTACGCTCCGGCATCCTGCCGCTGCGCGGTCGCGTAGTCGGGCACGCCCGCTGCGACCTCGGCGCCGAAGAACACGCTGAACAGCGTTCCCGCGCGCTGGATCACGTGCGGCACGCCCGCCGCAGCCAGCGCGTCGCCGACGGCGGCGGACAGGGCATCGGATGCCGCGGACAGCCGGGCGTACACGGCGTGGTCCGCGAGCCGCAGCGTCGCGAGCCCGGCGGCGACCGCGACCGGGTTCCCGCTGAGGGTGCCGGCCTGATACACGGGGCCGGTGGGGGCGAGCAGGTCCATGACGTCGGCGCGGCCGCCCACGGCGGCGACGGGGAGCCCCCCGCCGATGACCTTCCCGAAGGTGACGAGGTCGGGGACGACGTCCTCGCCCGCCTCGGCGAGGACCTGGGCGTAGCCGCCCGCCGCGGCGCGGAATCCCGTGAGCACCTCGTCGCTGATCAGGAGCGCGCCGTTCGCGCGGCAGAGGCCCGCGAGGAACGCCGTGAACCCGGGTGCGGGCGCGACGACGCCCATGTTCGCGGCGGCCGCCTCGGTGATCACCGCGGCGATCCGACCGGGATGCGCGGCGAAGACCGCCTCGAGGGCCGCGCGGTCGTTGTACGGGACGACGAGCGTCTGGGCGGCGATCGCCTCGGGAACGCCGGCCGACCCGGGCAGCGCGAACGTCGCGAGCCCGGACCCCGCGGCGGCCAGCAGCCCGTCGGAGTGGCCGTGGTAATGCCCGGCGAACTTGACCAGCAGGTCTCGCCCGGTCGCCCCGCGGGCGAGGCGGATCGCCGTCATGGTCGCCTCGGTGCCGGTCGAGACGAGCCGTGCCTTCTCGACCGCGGGAACGCGGCGCACGATCTCCTCGACGAGCTCGGCCTCGGCGGGCGTCGGTGCGCCGAACGAGAGCCCGCGCGCCGCCGCCGCCTGGACCGCGGCGACGACCTCGGGGTGCGCGTGCCCGACGAGGGCGGGGCCCCAGCTGGCGACGAGGTCGATGTAGCGGCGTCCCTCGGCGTCCGTGATGTACGCACCCTCCGCGCCGGTGACGAAGCGGGGCGTGCCGCCGACCGACCCGTAGGCGCGCACGGGCGAGTCGACGCCCCCGGGGATGACCGCGCGGGCGCGGTCGAACAGCTGCTCGTTGGTGAGGCTCATGCCAGGGTCCGTCCCTCGTTCAGCCACCCGGCGACCTCGATCGCCCAGTAGGTCAGGATCGCCTCGGCGCCCGCCCGGCGGATGCCGAGGAGGCTCTCGCCGATGGCGCGCTCGCGGTCGATGACCCCCGCGGCGGCGGCGTGCTCGATCATCGCGTACTCGCCCGACACCTGATAGGCCCACACCGGCACGCTCGAGACCGCGGCGACCTCGGCGAGGACGTCGAGGTAGGGCCCGGCCGGCTTGACCATGACGATGTCGGCACCCTCGTCGATGTCGGCGAGGGCCTCGTTCACGCCCTCCCGCCCGTTCGCGGGATCGAGCTGATAGGTGCGCCGGTCGCCGGTGAGGGTCGATTCGACCGCATCCCGGAACGGGCCGTAGAACGCGGAGGCGTACTTCGCGGAGTACGCGAGGATCACGACGTCCGTGCGCCCCACGGCGTCCAGCGCCGCGCGGCACGCGGCGACCTGCCCGTCCATCATGCCGGACAGGCCCAGGACGCCGGCGCCCGCATCGGCCTGGGCGAGCGCCATCCGCGCGTAGACCTCGAGCGTCGCGTCGTTGTCGACCGACCCGTCGGCGGCGAGCAGGCCGCAGTGGCCGTGGTCGGTGAACTCGTCCAGGCACAGATCCGCCTGGACGGTGAGGCGCCCCGCGGCGGCCTCGGCGGCGACGGCGATCGCTCGATTGAGGATGCCCTCGGGATCGGTCGCGCCGGTGCCGGTCGCATCCCGGGTCGTCGGCACGCCGAAGAGCATGATCCCGCCGATGCCGGTGGCGACCGCCTCCTCCACGAGGTCGGGAAGCGCGTCGAGGGGATGCTGGGCGACCCCCGGCATGCTCGCGATCGGCTGCAGGGCGTCGATCCCCTCCTTGACGAAGACGGGGAGGATCAACCGGCGCGGCGTGAGGTCGTGCTCGGCGACGAGCCGGCGCACCGTGGGGCTCTGCCGCAGCCTCCGCAGGCGGCGGACGGGGTACGCGGTCATGGGGTGCCTTTCGGTTCAGCGGCGCCGATTCCGTGATCGGCGGATGCGGGGGCGTCGATCTCGGCGAGCAGCGCGTCGACGCTCTGGGTGCGCGCGGTGTGGTCCACGGCGAAGCCGAGTCGGACGGCGTCGCGCGTCGTCCCGGGCCCGATCGAGGCTACCCGGACGGACGACGGGAGGGGGCCGATCTGTCGCCGCAGCTCGCGGGCGACGCTGAGCGAGGTCAGCAGCACCACGTCGATGAGGCCGGACGCCAGGTCTCGGGCGACCGGGGCGGGCAGATCGATCCCGACGGTGCGGTAGGCGATGCAGACGTCGACGCCGAACCCGCGCAGCTGCAGCTCGTCGCTCAGGACGGCCGTCGCCAGGTCGGACCGGACGACGAGTGCACGCCCGGTGCTCTGCGGGTCCCGCCCGGCGCACCACTGCGCGGCGAGGGCGGACGCGGACGACTCGCCGCGGGGCACGAACGCGGGCTCGACACCGATGCCCTGGACCGCGCGGGCCGTGGCGGGCCCGACCGCCGCGACGCGGGTGCCGCCGGGCACGGCGACGCCCTGAGCGGCGAGCTGCTCGACGCTCGCCGCACTCGTCACGAAGAGCCAGTCGTACGCGCCCGCCGACAGCGCGGCGAAGGCGCGGTCGCGTGCCGCCTCGTCGCGCGGCGGCGCCGACGCGATCAGGGGCGCGATCACCGGCTCACCGCCGCGGCGGACGACCTCGTCGGCGACCCGCGCGCCCCACGCGCCGCCGCGCGGGATGAGCACGCGGGCGCCGTTCAGTCGTCCGGCGGCCTGCGTCATCGACCGCTCTCCGCCAGGTCGGCCAGCTCCCCCGCGCCGCCGTCGAACAAGGCGGCGACGACCTCGGCCGCCGCGCCCGCTCGACCCGCCTCGCCGGAGACCTCGGTGCGCCCGAACGTCCGCTCGATCCGGACCGAGCGCGCTCCGTCGAGCGCGTACACCTCGGCGGCGAGGGCGACCCCCGCATCGGCGGGGAGCACGCGGGCGGTGATCCCGACCGGCGCCGCGCATCCGGCCTCGAGCCGTCGCAGGACGGCGCGTTCGAGGAGAGCCGTCACCTCCGCGTCGGGGTCGGTGAGCGCGGCGAGCTCGGCGCCGAACGGGTCGTCGCTGCGCACCTCGACCGCCAGGGCGCCCTGACCGGCCGAGGTCGGCCACGCATCGAGGTCGAAGCGCTCGTCGATGCGCTCCCCCCGTCCGATGCGCACGAGGCCGGCTTCGGCGAGCACGACGGCGTCGTACTCGCCGTCGTCCACCTTCCGCAGCCGCGTGTCGACGTTTCCTCGGATGCCGCGCACCACCAGGTCCGGGCGGCGGCGCAGCAGCTGGGCGACGCGCCGCGGCGAGCCGCTTCCCACGACCGCGCCCGGGCGCAGCGCGTCGAGCCCGGCGCCCGCACCCGTCGAGCGGTCCCCGCGGGCCGTGCACAGCACATCGCCGACGGCGGCACGCACCGGGACCGCACCGATGCGGAGCCCTCCCACCGGGCCGGTCGGCAGGTCCTTCATCGAGTGCACGACGATGTCGCAGTCGTCCCGCAGGAGCGCGTCGCGCAGCGCCGCCACGAACACCCCCGTGCCGCCCAGCTGGGCGAGCGGGCCGGTGAGCACGTCGCCCGCGGTAGTGATCGGCACGAGTTCGACGGCGCGACCCGTGGCTACGCGGATCGCCTCGGCGACGGTCCCCGACTGCGTCGTGGCCAGCAGGCTCGCCCGCGTGCCGAGTCGGAGGGGCGGGGCGCTGGTCACGGCGCGATCCCGGCGAGCGCCGGCTGGAAGCCGAGGCGCTTGTTCTCGCAGCATCCGGGACGGCAGACGTCGTACCACGGGCCGAGTTCGGTCTCATGGGGTCGCGTCTCGACGGCGCTCCCCTCCACCCGCTCGACGACGAGGTCGACGAGCCCCGCGACGTACGCCGGGTGCGTTCCCGGCGTCGGGGTGCGGACGGCGGCGAGTCCGAGCTCCCCCGCCGTCTCCAGCGCCTCGGTGTCGAGGTCCCACAGCACCTCCATGTGGTCGCTGACGAAGCCGAGCGGGACGATCAGCACCGCCTTCCGGCCGCGCCCGGGCAGCTCGGCCATCGCGTCGTTGATGTCGGGCTCCAGCCACGGCACCTGCGGCGGGCCCGACCGGCTCTGGTACACGAGCTGCCAGGCGCACGCCGCACCCAGGCGCGCCATGATCGCCTCGGCCACGGCGGTGTGCTGCGCGACGTACGCGCCGCCCGGACCGAGCTCGCGCTCGGGCGGGCCGGACCGGTCGGCGTCGGAGTTCGGGATGGAGTGCGTCGAGAAGAGGATCTCGATCTCGTCGTCGGCGAAGCCCTCGGAGCGCAGCGTCGCGAGCCCGTCGGCGACGCCCTCGGCGAACGGCGTCACGAAGCCCGGGTGATCGAAGAACTGGCGCACCTTGTCGATCTCGACCAGGCCCGAGAGTCCCGTCGCCTCGACGGCGTCGGCGAGGTCCTCGCGGTACTGGCGACACGACGAGTAGGAGCTGTAGGCGCTCGTCGCGATCGCGAGCAGGCGCGAGCGGCCGTCGTCGTGCGCGGACCGGAGCGCGTCGGCGACGTAGGGCATCCAGTTGCGGTTGCCCCAGTAGACGGGCAGGTCGATCGCGCGGGCGGCGAGCTCGGCGTCGAGGGCGGCCTTCAGCTCGCGGTTGTGCTCGTTGATCGGCGAGACGCCGCCGAAGTGGCGGTAGTGGTGGGCGACCTCCTCGAGGCGCTCGTCGGGGATCCCCCGCCCCGCCGTCACGTTGCGCAGGAACGGGATGACGTCGTCCTGCCCCTCCGGGCCGCCGAAGCCGAGCAGCAGGATGCCGTCGTACGCGGTCGGCGCGGACACGTGCGGATCGCCGGGGGCGGCCGCCGCCGACGCGGCCGGCACACGGCACTCGTCGCCCTCGACGCTCGAACACGGCGGCACTCCGGTGGCGCGGGGCGGCTTCGGCCGGAACGCGACGTCGCCCGTGGCCGTCAGCCTCTCGGCGGCCATCAGTTCAGCACCTCTGCGAGCTCGGCGATCTCGATCCGGCGCCCGGTGTAGAAGGGCACCTCCTCGCGCACGTGGCGGCGCGCATCGGTCGCGCGCAGGTCGCGCATCATGTCGACGAGGTGGATCGGGTCGTCGGCCTCGAGCGGCAGCAGCCACTCGTAGTCGCTGAGCCCGAACGTCGAGACGGTGTTGGCGACGACGTCGGTGAACGCGGCGCCCTTGCGGCCGTGCTCGGCGAGCATCGCCGCGCGTTCCTCCGCCGGGAGCAGATACCACTCGTAGCTCCGGACGAACGGATAGAGGCACAGCCAGCCCCGCGCGTGCTCTCCGCGGAGATACCCCGGGACGTGGCGCTTGTTGAACTCGGCGTCGCGGTGGACGCCCATGACGCTCCACACGTTCTCGAACTCGGCCAGCGCGGAGGTGCGTCGCAGCGCCCGCAGCGCCCGCTGCAGGGACGCCGGGTCGTCGGCACTGCCCGGGATCGTGTGGAGCCACACCATCAGATCCGCCTCGGCGCGCATCCCGGTGACGTCGTAGAGGCCGCGGAGGGCGACTCCGTCCGCCTCGAGCACCGCGGCGACCGCCTCCAGTTCGGCGAGCGCGGCGGCGTCCGGCGCGATGCCGCGCGGCCGCGGGCCGGCGAGCACGGCGAAGAGGGTGTAGCCGAGCGGGGTGGGATCGGTCATGCGGGGCTCCTCAGATGGTGACGGATGGACGGGAAGAGAAGGGCGCCGACGCGGCGTCGGCGACGAGCGCGGCGGCGAGTGCGCGTGCGTGCGGCAGGACGGCGGCGAGCCCGGTTCCGGCGACGACGGCTCCGGCGAGGTCGAGGCCGCGGGCGGCGGCGGCGTCGCGGAGCGCGTCCGTGCCGCCGGCGGCCACCGCGTCCGGCCAGTCCTGCACGATCGTCGCCACGATGTCGGCGGGCAGGATCTCGAGACCGGTGAGCAGGGAGAGCTCGCGGGCGACGTCCGCCGCATCCGCCAGCCCCGGGGCGTCGGCATCCCGCGCGGACAGGCGCACGATGTGCCGTCCTGCCGGGGCGGCCTCGGCGGCCCAGGACCACTTGGCGCTCACGTGCGTGAGCGCCTTGGCCGCGGTGGGCAGCACCGGATCGACGATGACGCCGGAGCCGACGGGGAAGGAATCGAGCCCGCGATGGTCGACCGCGGCGGCGACCACGCGCACCCGACCGCCGGACGGGGCGTCCGACGGGTGCGCTCCGACCAGTCGAGCGGATGCCGCGGGGCCGGCCCCGACGACCACCCGGCGGGCGGCGACCGATCCGGCGTCGGTGTGGACGACGAAGCCGTCGGGCCGTGTGCCGGACACCCGGCGCACCGCGGTCCCGGTGAGCACGCGCGCACCCTGGACGACGGCGGCGCGCGCGAGGGCGTCGGGAAGGCGCCACATCCCCCCGGCGATCCCGGCGACCGCGGCCCCCGCCCGGGCGTCCTGGGCGACGAGCCCCGCCGCCCGCACGAGCGATCCCTGCTCGCGGTACGCCCGCCACAGGCCGGGGTGCAGCGCGGAGAGGCGCACGTCGGCGGCGGGTCGGGAGTACACGCTGCGGCACAGGGTGTCCACGACCCGCGTCGCGAGGACCTCGCCGCAGCGCGCGGCCACGAGCGCGAACAGGGACGGCTCCTCGCCCCCGTCGGCGGGCAGATCCACCTCGGCCGCGACGCGCGCCGCCGCCTCCGCGCCGATGAGCTCGACGACGTCGGCCGCGAGAGGATCGGCCGGGATCCCGAGCACGGTCCGGCGCGGCAGCGGGGCGCGCACGACGCTGAGCGCGGCGCCCGCGTCGGCGGCGACGGCCAGGTGCGCGCCGCCGGGGCGCGGAGCGACGATCTCGAGCGGCAGTCCCGCATCCGCGATGACGGCGGCGACCGCGTCGGTGCGGGTCGCGAACGACTCCGCGCCGAGGTCGACGTCCAGGCCCGCGAGCGTCCCGCGCCTCAGCAGCCCGCCCACCTGGTCGGCGGCGTCGCAGACGACCACCGACACGCCGGAGCGCGCGAGGTCGTGGGCGACGGCGAGGCCGGCGACCCCCGCGCCGACGACGACGACGTCGGCGTCCGCGGGAACGGCGCCGCTCATTCCGCGCGCCAGTCGTGGACCGTGCGCACGAGGTCGGTGAGCACGGCGGGGTCGGTGTCCATGGGCACCCCGTGGCCGAGGTTGAAGACGTGCGCGCGGGCCGCGAGCCCCGCCGTCAGCGTCTCGTGCACGGCGGCGCGGCGCGTCTCGGCCGGCGCGAACAGCAGCGCAGGGTCGAGGTTGCCCTGCAGGGTGAGATCCGCCCCGATGCGCCTGGCCGCGACGTCGAGCGGCACGCGGTAGTCGACGCCGAGCGCATCCACGCCGATCGAGGCCATGTCGGCGAGGATCTCGCCCGTGCCGACCCCGAAGTGGATGATCGGCACGCCCTCCGGCGCGCCGGGGAGGTCGAGCGCGCGCACCGCGTCCAGCGCGGCGGCGGAGGCGGGGAGCACCCGGCGCCGGTAGTCGGCGGGGGCGACGGCGCCCGCCCACGAGTCGAAGAGCTGCGCCGCGCTCGCCCCCGCCTGCACCTGCAGTGCGAGGAAGCGCCCGGTGACCGCCGCGAGCCACGCGGTGAGGTCCTGCCAGGCCGCGGGGTCGGAGTGCAGCAGGCTGCGCGCGCCGAGGTGGTCCTTGGACGGCCCGCCCTCCACGACGTAGGCGGCGAGGGTGAAGGGCGCCCCGGCGAAGCCGATCAGCGGGATCGGCTCGCCGCGGTCGGCGGACACCTCCGCGAGCATGTCGGTCGTCCGCGTCACCGCCTCGGCGACCGCCTCGCCGCGCTCGAGGACGAGATCGGGGTCGATCTCCACGAGACGCGCGATCTGGGCGGCGGTGCGCACGGGTTCGGCGAACACGGGCCCCCGTCCGGCGGCGATCTCGACGTCCAGCCCGACGAGCTTCAGCGGCACGACGATGTCGCTGAAGAACACCGCGGCGTCCACGGCGTGACGGCGCACCGGCTGCAGCGTGATCTCGCTGGCCAGTGCCGGATCCAGACACGCCTCGAGCATCGTCCCGCGGCTGCGCAGCGCCCGGTACTCGGGCAGCGAGCGGCCCGCCTGCCGCATGAACCAGACCGGCGTCGTCTCCGGGCGGTGCCCCCGGAGCGCCTGCACCAGACGCGAAGAGGCGGTGTCGTGCAGGGCGAGCGGGTGCGGAGCGTGCAAAAGACAGCCTTCGAATCGGAGCGGGAGGGAGTTAATCGTTATACTACCCACGATCCGAAAAGAGGTTCCCGCCCGTGCTCGTCTGCCTGACCGCGCATCACCGCACGACCTCGCTCGAAGACCTGGAGCGCCTCTCGGTCGTCGGCGACGCCGCCGCGGCCGAGCTCGCCGGCGCGCACGACGCGATCCGCGGGGCCGTGGTCCTCGCCACCTGCAACCGCTTCGAGGCGTACTTCGACGTCGCCGACGCCCCCGACGCGTCGCCCCTGCCGGCGATGGATGCCGCCATGGAGCGCATCGCCGGCCTCGCCTCTCTGCCGTTCCGGCGCGTGCGCGAGACGGTCGACTTCGCCCACGGCAACGGCGTCGCCCAGCACTTGTTCTCCGTCGCCGCGGGGCTCGACTCGATCGCCGTCGGCGAGGACGAGATCTCCGGTCAGGTCGGGCGCGCGCTCGAGGCCGCGCGTCGCGACGGCGTCACGACGGGGCCGCTCGAGCACCTCTTCCAGCGGGCGACCGAGACCTCGCGCGCGGTGAAGAACTCCACCCGGCTCGGCGAGTCCGGCCGGTCGCTCGTGCGCCTCGCCGTCGAGCTCGCCGGTTCGCGCGTCGGCGCGTGGGAGCAGGCCCGCGTCCTCCTCGTCGGCACGGGCCGGTACGCCGCCGCATCCCTCGCGGCGCTCCGGGCGGTCGGAGCGACGGACATCCGCGTGCACTCCCCGTCGGGCCGGCGCCGGTTCGCCCAGCGGGAGCACCTCGTGACCGTCGACGCCGAGCGGTTCGCCCACGAGGCGGCCGCGGCCGACGTCGTCGTCACCTGCACGACCACGACCGTCCACGCCCCCGTCCTCACCGTCGAGGACCACGGCGCCGCGCGCGCAGCGCTTCCCGTCGTGCGCGATCAGCTGGTCATCGACCTGGGGATGCCCCGCAACGTCGACCCCGGGCTGCGGGCCCTCCCCGGCGTCGAGGTGCTCGATCTCGACACGATCCGGGTGCACGCGCCCATCGACGAGTTCGCCACGATCGACGAGGCGCGCCTGATCGTCGAGACCGCGGCACAGCGTCACGCCAGGGCGCGCCGCGTGCACGAGGTCGCGCCCGCCGTCGTCGACATGCGCACCCACGTCCACACCGTGCTCGACGCCGAGATCGCGCGGGCCCGCGCCCGCGGCGCCGGCGAGGACACCGAGGCGGCGCTCCGGCACTTCTCCGGCGCGCTCCTGCACGGCCTCATCGCCCAGGGCCACGCTCTCGCCGCCACCGGCGAGGGCCCCGCGTGGCGGGACGCGGTCGCCACCGTCTTCCCCGCCGCCGACCCCCTCGCGGAACGGAGCCCGCGGCCGCGCGATGCGCGGCGCGACCTCGGATGAGCCGGGTCACGCTCCGGGACGTCGCCGAACGCGCCGGCGTGTCGACCGCCGCGACGAGCCAGGCGCTCAACGACCGCGGGAATCTCCGCGCCGAGACCCGGGAGCGCATCAAGGCGATCGCGGCGGAGCTCGGCTACTCGCCGAACAAGCACGCCGCGGCGCTGCGCAGCGGCCGGGCGATGTCGGTCGGGTTCGTCATGGCGGCGACGTCGCTCCAGGACGGACGCCGGGCGCTCCAGAGGGCCCGCCAGCTCGACGCGCTCGTCGGCGCCGGCGCCGTGCGCGGGTTCACCGTCACCGTCCTGCCCGCCTCGCGGCCGGACCTGCTCGCCGGGGCGGAGATCGACGCGCTGTTCTTCCCCGACCCGGCCGATGATCGCGCGATCCTGCGCGAGGCGATCGCCGCCGGCATCCCGGTCGCCGCCAACGACCTGAGCGTGCCGGACGGTCTGACGATCCGCACCGGCTACCCCGCGGCGGTCCGCCTGGGTCTCGCCCACCTGGAGGAGACCGGCGCCCGGCGCATCGGCTTCCTGGTGGACGAGAGCGAGGTGCCGCGCGATCAGCTCGGTGAGAGCGCCTACCTCGCGTGGAGCGCCGTCCGGGGCCGGCAGCCCGTCGTGGCGCGCGTCGACGCCGACCGCCGCCGCCTGATGAGCGCGCTCCACGTGCTGCTCGACGCGGGCGTGGACGCCGTGTTCGCATTCTGCGAGGAGGGGGCGGAGATCTACCTCCACCTCGAGGAGATCGGCGTCGTCCTACCGCGCGACCTGCAGCTGATCGCTCTGTGCACGACCGACTGCGGCCTCGGGGAGCGGCTCGGGATCACCCAGGTGTGCGTCTACCCCGATCGCGCCGCCGACGCCGTGTTCGAGGCGATCGACGCGGGCATCGTGTCCCCCGGCTCGGTCGAGCTGCCCGTGGACCTCATCCGCGGCTCCACCACCCGCTGACCGCCCTCTCCTCCCACTCCGCCGTGCGCGCGTCCGCGAGACCGCGCGAATGCGCACTTCTACGCCCGGGAGCGTGGCATTCGCGCCGTCTCGCGAGCGTGCGGAGGGCGTCGGGGGGCGCGCTTAGGATGGCGGGATGCCCTCGCTCGGTGATCTCGTCGCGCCGCGCCGCCTGGGGCGTGACTTCCGGTGGCTGCTGTCCTCGTCGTGGACGAGCAATCTCGGCGACGGCATCGCCCTGTCCGCCGCACCCCTGCTGATCGCGTCCCTCACGTCGTCGCCGATCCTGGTCGCCGCCGGCGCGATGATGCAGTTCCTGCCGTGGCTCCTCTTCGGCCTGTTCGCCGGCTCCGTCGCCGACCACCACGACCGGCGCCGCCTGGTCATGATCGCCAACGGCAGCCGCGCCGTCGTCGTCGCCGCGCTCGTCGTGTTCCTGCTGACCGGTCACGCGACCGTGTGGATCGTGCTGGCCACGGCCTTCCTCTACGGCACGGCGGAGGTGTTCGCCGACTCCGCCGGCAGCACCCTCCTGCCCATGCTCGTCCGCCCCGCGGACCTCGGCATCGGAAACGCACGCCTGCAGGCCGGATACCTGGTCGCGAACCAGCTCGCCGGTCCGCCGCTCGGCGCGTTCCTCTTCGCCGTCGGGTCGTTCTGGCCCTTCCTCGTGCAGATCCTCTGCGTGGCCCTCGCGGTGGTGCTGATCGCACGGATCGGACACACCCCGGTTCCGTCGGCGGAGGACGCGCACGACCCCGTCGCCCCTCATCCGATCCGCGAGGGTCTGGCCTGGCTGCGCCAGACGCCCGCGGTGCGCACCCTCGTGCTGATCATCCTGGTCTTCAACGTGACCTGGGCCGCGCCGTGGGGCATCCTCGTCCTGTACGCGACCGAGCACCTCGGCATGGGCGCGGTCGGATACGGCGCACTCACCACCGCGTCGGCGGTGGGCGGCCTCGCCGGGATCGCGTCGTTCGGCTGGCTCGAGAAGCACGTGTCCTTCGCGACGCTCATGCGCGTCTGTCTGACCCTCGAGGTGCTGATGCACCTCGGCTTCGCCGTGACGACCGAGCCCGCGATCGCGTTCGCGATCATGTTCGGGTTCGGTGCCTACGCGTTCGTGTGGGGCACGATCTCGACCACGGTCCGCCAGCGCCTCGTCCCCCTGCACCTCCAGGGTCGCATCGCATCGGTCAACATGGTCGGCGTCTTCGGCGGCTTGGTCATCGGTCAGGCGCTCGGCGGCGTCATCGCCCAGACGTGGGGGCTGACGGCGCCGTGGTGGTTCGCCTTCGGCGGCTCGGCGGTGACGCTGCTCCTCGTCTGGCGCTCGATCTCGCACATCGCGGCGGCGCGTCCGGTGCTGGCCGAGACGGACACCGCTCCGGCGGGCGGCGACGACCGGACGCCGACGCCGTGACCGCCGAAGAGCCGCTCTCGGGCGACAACGTCGCCTCGACGGTCGTCCGTGTCGGCGCGACGGTGCGCAAGCCGTGGACCGCCGCGACGGCGAGCGTCGTCGACTTCGTCGCGGCGCTCCGCCGCACCGGCGTCGATCTGCCGGAGCCGCTCGGGCGCGACGCGCAGGGCCGGCAGGTGCAGGAGTTCGTCCCGGGCATCCGTGCGATCGAGGCTCCCCCGCTGTCGCGGCTCGACCTGTCCCGGGTCGGCAGGATCGTCCGCCGCATCCACGACGCGAGCATGCCCTATACCCCGCCGGCGGATGCGGTATGGGAGAGTGCGATCCCCGCGCCCAGCGCCGAGCTCATCTGCCACAACGACCTGGCGCCGTGGAACCTGATCCTCGGCGAACGCTGGGTCTTCATCGACGCGGACGCCGCGGGGCCGAGCACACGTGTCTGGGACCTCGCGTACTCCGCGCAGGCATTCGCCCTGAACGACCCGAGTCGCGAGCCCCGCGCGGCGGCGGGCGATCTGGCCGCCCTCGTCCCGGCCGTCGTCGCCCTGATCTCCTCCGTGGCACGGGAGCAACTCCGCGCGCGTCAGGACCTCCAGGTCATGAAGACGTCGACCTCGTCCTCGGCATCGGCGGTGAACCCGTGCCGCTCGTACAGGCGGCGGGCAGCGCTGCCCTGCAGGACGTCGAGGCGCGTGACCTCGTCGAACGGCTCGGCGAGGACCGTGCGCAGCACCGCGCTGCCGACGCCGGCGCCCTGGGCGTGCGTCGCGAGGTAGAAGTGCTCGATCCATCGCGTCGCGCCCTCCGGGCGGGCCGTGATCGATCCGACGTCGCGACCCGCCACCACGACGATCCGCGTCCACTCGGGACGGAACGCGCGACGCATCCGATCGCGCACATGATGCTCGTCGAAGCGTCCGAGCCGCTCCAGGTCGCCTCGGAGGACCTCGGCCCGAAGCTCGACGAGCCAGTCGATGTCGGCCGGGATGCTGGGTCGGAGGCGAACGTCCATCTCTCTCAGGCTACGGGCCGCTGGCGTCGAGCGACGCTCGGTCGTATCTTTGTTCGAATGTCGGAGGTCCGCGGGATCATGGAGCATGTCCTTCTTCACCGACCTGCAGACAGCGCTCGACGCGCTGCGCAGTCTGGTCGGCGACCACGAGGATGCGACGCGGATCGCGGGCGCGGTGGCGGAGCTGGGCGACGACGCCGTCGTCTCGCTCATCGCGGCGGCGTCGGCGCTCGTGCGCGGCGGCGAGTCGCTGCGCATCGCCGGCTCCGGTGTCGTGGCCGCGCGATCGACGCGCGAGCACGGGCACGGGGGCCTCGCGCAGTCGCGCGGTCACCGCTCGCCCGTCGCCCTCATCCAGGAGCTCACGGGCACGACGCGCAGCGACGCCGCCCGGCAGGTGCGGCTGGGCGAGACGCTCGCCGGCGGGAAGGGCGGGCAGGGCGCTGAGGGCGGCGAGGGTGGAGACGGCGGGCACGGAGGGCCCGCGATGCCGGACCTCGCCGGAGCACCGGACGCTCCTCAGCCGGACGGCGCGGGCACCGCTCGCGACGACACCACCGCTCCGGCCGCCGAGCGACCGTGGCACGCCACGCTCGGCGACGCACTGATGAACGGTGCGATCACGTGCGCCCAGCACGACGCGATCCTTCGCGGCCTGGGCGAACCGCCCCGGGCCGACGCCGCACGCACGATGGTGGAGAGCTCGCCGGAACACGAAGGGCCGGACGACGAGGCGATGGACGCGACGGCGCTCGACGATGCCGCACCCGATGCGAGCGCGGCGTGGGCTGCCGCGGCGACACACCTCATCGATGAGGCCTCGCACCGCACCGTCGAGGAACTCGCCCAGGCGGCTCGGACCGTCCGCGACATCCTCGACCCGGCGGGCGCCGAGCGCCGCTTCGACGAGCGGTTCCACGGTCGGAGCTTCCGCCTGTGGACCGACCACGACGGTGTCCGCCGCGGCTCCTTCACGTTCGACGACGAGGCGGCGGCATGGGTCGCGGCCGTCATCGACTCGGCGCTCCGTCCCCGACGCGGCGGGCCACGGTTCGTGGGTCCGGAGGAACGGGCGCGCGCCGAAGAGCTGACCGCCGACCCCCGGACGAACGACCAGCTCGCCTACGACCTGCTGATCGACGTCCTCCGGGCGGGATCGCTCGCCGAGGCGGGCGCGGTGTTCGGCGCACGGCAGGCGGGGGTGCGTCTCGTGCTCACCACGGCGTCCGCGGCAGCCGTCGAGGACGGACGCCCCGCGGTCGGTCACCTGACCGACGACCGCACCGCTCTGCCCGGTTGGCTCGTCGCACGGCACGCCTGCACGACGGGCACCCTGCCGTGCACCGTCGACGGCCGTGGCCGGCCGCTCGACCTGGGCCGCGAGGTACGTCTGTTCACCCCGGCTCAGCGCGTGGCCCTGGCGCTGCGCGACGGTGGATGCCGGTGGCGCGGCTGCGACAGGCCACCCTCGTTCTGCGAAGCGCATCACATCGACCACTGGCACCGCGACGGCGGGAGGACCGACGTGGATCGTGGGATCCTCCTGTGCCGGTTCCATCACATGCAGCTGCACCACGGCGGATGGCGGATCACCCGCGACGGAGCGGGGAACACGGTGCTGCACCATCCCGATCGGCGCGAGGGCGTGCCTCTGCCTCCGCGGACGATGCTGCGCTACGCGTGGGGCGACCTCCGCCCGCCCCCGCCACGACTCCTGCGCCCCGGCCCCACCGCCCAGCAGGGACCCACCGCCCGCCCCGGCCCCACCGCCCACCCCGGGCCCGGTGACCGCTCCGGGCCCAGCGGCTACGCGCCGCCCGCCGCATCGAGCGCCGCGCGCAGCGGCGCGCCGAGCACCTCGAGACGCGCGACCCACGGCGCCGCCATCAGGCCGTCGCGGCAGAGCCGCTCGACCTCGTCGTAGGCGACCCACCGCGACGCGGCGACCTCCTCGGGGTCCAGCCGGAGCGGCGCATCGCCGGTCCATGCGAGGAGGTACAGGTCGAACAGCGCCCGCGCCTCCCGCACGCGGCCGACCAGGACGAAGCGTGCGGGCGCGGCGACGAGCCCGACCTCCTCCTCGAGCTCGCGCCGTGCAGCCTCGACGCTCGTCTCGCCCGCCAGCGCACTCCCGGCGGGGAACTCCCAGCGCAGCGGATGATCCTTCACCGCGGCGCGCTGGGAGACGAGGACACGTCCGTCCTCACGCACGACGCACGTCGACGCGACGACGTGGAAGACCTCGCCCTCGGGCCACTCCGGGTCGCCGCGACGATGCGTGCGGCCCGTCGGCGTGCCCGCGGCGTCCGTCAGGTCCCACAGCTCGTCGTCGGACATCAGTCCTCGAATGCCCCGTACACCTCGAGCGTGTTCGCTGCCAGTTGCACGCAGAGCTCCTCCAGGTCCACACCCAGCTCCTCCGCCATGAACCGGACGGTCACGGGGACCAGGTAGGGAGCATTGGGCCGACCGCGCAGCGGCGTGGGCGTGAGGAACGGGGCGTCCGTCTCGACGAGGATGCGCTCGCGCGGCGTCACCGCGAGCGCGTCGCGCAGATTCTGCGCGTTCTTGAACGTCACGTTCCCCGCGAAGCTGAGCCAGTAGCCGCGGTCCGCCGCGACGCGCGCCATGTCGGCGTCGCCGGAGAAGCAATGGAACACCGTGCGCTCCGGCGCCCCCACCCGGGCGAGCGTGTCGAGCACCGCGTCGTGGGCGTCGCGGTCGTGGATCTGCATCGAGATCCCGTGCTTCTTCGCGAGCGCGATGTGCGCCTCGAAGCTCTCGATCTGAGCGGGCACACCCTCCTCACCCGTCCGGAAGAAGTCGAGCCCCGTCTCCCCGATCGCTCGCACCCGCGGCTGCGCCGCCAGCTCGTCGATCACGGCGATCGCCTCGTCCAGCCGTCCGTCCACGGCGTACGCGGGCGCCTCGTTGGGGTGGATCGCGACGGCTGCGAGGACCCGGGGATGCGACGCCGCCGCCCACGCCGACCAGCGGCTGGACTCGATGTCACCGCCCGCCTGGACGACGCCGGCCACGCCCACGGCGACGGCACGCTCCAGGTGCTCGGCGAGCGGCAGACCCTCGCCGTCCTCGATCTCGAGGTGGCAGTGGTTGTCGTAGACCGCGACCGGCAGCGGCTCGGGAGCGGCCGGGTAGGACACGTCGCGGGATCCCTTCTCGCGCACGCGCACATAGGTCGACGGATCCGTCATGCTGTCGCTCCCTTCCGCGCGACGGCGCGGGCCCCGCTCGTCCGGGCCCGGATCACTGCTCCACGCGGGGGAAGAGCGGAGCAAGACCGTTCACGGACGAACCGGCGGCGAGCTGACCCCAGCGCCCCGCGTCGCGCAGCGGCTGGTCCTGCAGACGCCCCGCGTGCCCGAGGGCGATCCACAGCTTCTCCGTCGCCTCCGGCATGAACGGGCTCAGCAGCACGGCGAGCGCGCGCAGCCCCTCCGCGGCCGTGTACAGCACCGTGCCGAGGCGTCCGCGCTGCGCGTCGTCCTTGGCGAGTGCCCACGGCTCGTTCTCGGTGATGTAGCCGTTGAGCGCGTCGACGATGGCCCAGATGTGCGAGATCGCCTCATCCGGCCGGAAGCGCTCCATCGCCGAGTCGGCCATCACCGTGGCATCCGCGACGATCTTCTGGATGCCGAGATCGTTCTCGGTGTAGGCGGCGGCCGGCGGCACGATGCCCTCGAAGTACTTCTCGATCATCGCCGTCGTGCGCGACGCGAGGTTGCCGAAGCCGTTCGCGAGCTCGGCGTGGTACCGCGCCGACAGGTCCTCCCACGAGAACGAGCCGTCCTGCCCGAAGGCGATCGCCGACAGGAAGTAGAACCGGTACGCGTCGGATCCGAACACGTCGGTGATCTCGGTGGGGGCGATGCCGGTGAGCTTCGACTTCGACATCTTCTCGCCGCCGACGAGCAGCCAGCCGTGCGCGAACACGCCGCGGGGCACGTCCAGCCCCGCCGCCATCAGCATCGCCGGCCAGATCACCGCGTGGAAGCGGAGGATGTCCTTGCCGACGACGTGGTAGGCGGGCCAGCGACGATCGAACTGCTCCGGGTCGGTGCCGTATCCGACGGCCGTCGCGTAGTTCAGCAGCGCGTCGACCCACACGTAGATGACGTGCGAGGGGTCCCAGGGGACCGTGATGCCCCAGTCGAACGCGGAGCGCGAGATGGACAGGTCCTTCAGGCCCGACCGCACGAAGGAGACGACCTCGTTGCGCGCCGACTCGGGGCGTACGAAGTCGGGCTCGGTCGAGTACAGCTCCAGCAGCTTGTCCTGGAACTCGCTCAGCTTGAAGAAGTAGTTCTTCTCCTGCAGCAGCTCGAGGGGCTTCGAGTGGATCGCGCAGACCTTGAGCCCCTCGAACGCGCCGGTGCCGTCGACGATCTCCGCCTCCGGCTTGAACTCCTCGCAGCCGACGCAGTACAGGGCCTCGTACTCCCCCGCATAGATGTAGCCGCGGTCGTAGAGCGCCTGGACGAACTTCTGGACGCTCTCCTCGTGACGAGCCTGGGTCGTGCGGATGAAGTCGTCGTTGGCGACGTCGAGGGTCTCCAGCAGCGGGAACCACGACTCCGTGACGAGCTTGTCGACCCACTCCTGCGGCGTGACTCCGTTCGCGGCGGCGGCGCGGAGCATCTTCTGACCGTGCTCGTCGGTGCCGGTGAGCATCCAGGTGTCGTCACCCGCCTGGCGATGCCAGCGCGCGAGCGCGTCGACGGCGACCGACGTGTACCCGTGACCGATGTGCGGGAGGTCCGAGGGGTAGTAGATCGGCGTCGTGATGTAGAAGGACTGACCGGTGCTCACCCGTCGATTCTAGGCGGGGCGCAGACTCTCGCCTCCGCGTGTGACGACCGCCCGCGGGCGGTCACGCCGTCTCGCGCACGATGAGCGTCGTCGGCAGCACGATCGACTCACGCGGTCTGCCCGCGACGATGTCGAGCACCATGTCCACCATCGTGGAGCTGATCTGCGGCCACGGCTGGCGCATGGTCGTGAGCGGCGGCCGGTGGGTCTCGGCGAGTCCCGAGTCGTCGAAGCCCGCGACGGCGATGTCCTCGGGGACGCGTCGGCCGCTGCGTCGGATCGCCTCGATCGCTCCGACCGCCATGACGTCGCTCGCCGCGAACACCGCGTCGATGTCCGGCTCGCGCTCCAGCAGGCGTGTCATCGCCAGGTCGCCGCTGGCTCGTTCGTAGCTGCCCTGTTCGACGAGGCGGGGGTCGAAGCGGTCGCCGAGCTCTTCACGGAAGCCCACCAGGCGGAAGCGCCCGCCGGGCGTGTCGTCGGGGCCCGTGATGAGCGCGATGCGGTCGTGGCCCCGGTCCATCAGGTAGCGGGTCATCAGACGCGCGGACCCGATCTCGTCGACCGAGACGTTCGGCACGGACGCCGCTCGCCCCAGCGGGATGCCCGTGCAGACGACCGGCACGCCGGCGTCCACGAGCGAGGCCAGGAGCGAGTCGGACTCGTGCGACGAGATGAGCAGGACGCCGTCGACGTGCCCCGCCCGGACGTACCGCTCGACATTGGCCTGCTCCTTGGGAGTGTCGGCGATGAGCAGCACGAGGGTCATCGACCGTTCCGCGAGGGCCTCGGTCGCCCCCCGCAGCAGGAGGGCGAAGGTCGGGTCGGCGAAGAGCAGGTGCTGCGGCTCGGTGAGCAGGAAGGCGACCGACCCCGACTTGCCCGTCGCGAGACTGCGCGCCGCGTGATTCGTGGTGTAGCCAGTGGTGCGGATCGCCTCCTCGACGGCGGCACGGGCATCCGGCGAGACCCAGTGGCCTCCGTTGAGCACGCGGGACACCGTGCCGTGCGACACACCCGCCACTGCCGCGACATCGCGGATGGTCGGCTTGCGCACGCTCGGGATGGGGTCCACGGACGCGACTTTACCGCGCGCGGCGGCGGCGCCGTCGGCGGCGCACCGAGGACTGTTACCGGTCACAGTTCGATAACGAACCGTGCACGGCCGCGACATCGGTGCCTACCATGGGCCCGAAGCTGTGACCGGTCACAGCCCGACACGGACGATGAGGAACCGAATCGATGAGCATCACCCCCGGCCCGGCCACGCACCTCTGGCCCGAGCTGCCCGGCATCGCCTACGGCGGCGACTACACCCCGGAGCAGTGGCCACGGGAGGTGTGGGACGACGACGTCGCGCGTATGCGCGAGGCGGGGGTGAACCTCGTCAGCATCGGCATCTTCGCGTGGGGACTGCTCGAAGTGCGCGAGGGCGAGTTCGATTTCGGCTGGCTCGACGAGGTCATCGACCTCCTTCACCGCAACGGCATCGCCGTCGACCTCGGCACACCCACGGCCTCTCCGCCCGCCTGGTTCTTCGCGAACCACCCGGACGCCCGCGCCGTCACCGCCGAGGGCGTCGCCCTCGGCTTCGGAGCCCGCGGCATGGCGTCGCACTCGGCGCCGGCCTACCGTGCGGCAGCCGTGCGGATCGCGAGCGAGCTCGCCCGGCGATACGGGGACCACCCGGCCGTCGTCCTCTGGCACGTGCACAACGAGTTCGGCGTGCCCGTCGGCGAGGACTACTCCGCGCATGCCGTGCGCGCCTGGCGCGACTGGCTGCGGGAGCGCTACGGGACGCTCGACGCCCTCAACCACGCATGGGGAACCGCGTTCTGGGGGCAGCACTACGGCGACTGGGAGCACGTCGGCGCCCCCGCGGCGGCGGCGAGCGTCATCAACCCCGCCCAGCGCCTCGACTTCGCCCGCTTCACCGACGACCAGCTGCGGGCGTGCTTCGTCGCCGAACGCGACGCCATCCGCGCGCACAGCGACCGCCCCGTCACGACCAACTTCATGGCGAATCAGCACAACGGCTGCGACCTGTGGAAGTGGGCGGCCGAGGTCGACGTCGTCGCGGACGACCACTACCTCTGGGCGGCCGATCCCGAAGGCGAGATCGGCCTCGCCATCGCCGCCGACCTCACGCGCTCGGTGGGCGGCGGAGCGCCCTGGATCCTGATGGAGCACTCCACGTCCGCCGTCAACTGGCAGCCCCGCAACATCGCCAAGCGCCCCGGCGAGATGGCCCGCAACTCCCTGTCGCACCTCGGCCGCGGAGCCGACGGGATCCTCTTCTTCCAGTGGCGCGCCTCACGCTCGGGCGCGGAGAAGTTCCACTCGGCGATGATCCCGCACGCGGGCACGACCTCGCGCGTCTTCCGCGAGGTCGTCGATCTCGGCGCGACGCTCGGCCGCCTCGCCGAGATGCGCGGATCGCGCGTGCACGCGGACGTCGCGATCCTGTGGGACTTCGAATCCTTCTGGGCGCAGGACCTCGAGTGGCGTCCGAGCGTGGACGTCGGCCACGACGAGCGCATCCGCGCGTTCTACGAGCAGCTGTGGCGCGACGGCATCACGGTCGACTTCGCCCTGCCCGGCCACGACCTCTCCGGCTATCGACTCGTCCTCGCACCCGCCCAGTACCTCCTTCGCCAGGCCGACGCCGACAACCTCAACCGCTACGTCGCGCAGGGCGGCGTGCTCGTCGTCTCCTTCTTCTCGGCCGTCGTCGACGAGAACGACGCCGTCCACCCCGGCGGGTTCCTCGCACCGCTCGAGCCGGCGCTCGGCGTCCGCGTGGAGGAGCACCTGCCGCTGCGGGAGGGCGTCGTCGCGGCGATCGAACTGGACGGTGTCCGGGTCGACGCCGACGTCTGGCAGGAGGACCTCGTCGTCGGCTCCGCGCAGACCCGCGCCCGCTACCTCGACGGGCCCGCCGCCGGTCGCCCCGCGATCACGCGCAATGCGCACGGCGACGGCGTCGGCTGGTACCTCGCCACGCGCCCCGACGCCGCGGGCCTGCGCGCCGTGTTCACGCAGGTCTACCGGGACGCGGGGATCTCCCCCGCCGACCTTCCCGCCGGAATCGAGTCCGTCACCCGGCGCGGCGAGGACGCGGACTACCGCGTCCTCATCAACCACGGCAGCGAGCCCGTCTCGCTCCAGACGTCGGGGACCGAGCTGCTCACGCAGACGGCCCTCGCGGGCGCGTTCGTGCTGGACGGCGGCGGCGTCGCCGTCGTCCGCACGACGCACCCACAGTGAGAAACACCTCTACGGAAGGACATACCATGCGCAAGATGGGCATCGGCGTCGCGGCCCTCGCCGCGACCACCGTTCTGCTCGCGGGCTGCTCCGGCGGCTCGACACCGGCCTCCACGGGCTCCGACGACACGATCGACGCGAGCGGAGTGACGCTCACGATCTGGACCGACGAGAACCGCAAACCCGCCATCGAGGCGGCGGCGAAGACGTTCGAGGAGGAGACGGGCGGCACGATCGATCTCGTCCAGAAGAACTTCGAGGACATCCGCAACGACTTCATCAACCAGGTCCCGACCGGGAACGGCCCGGACATCACCGTGGGAGCGCACGACTTCCTCGGGGCGTTCGTGGAGGCGGGCGTCATCGACACCGTCGACCTCGGCGACGCGGCGTCGCAGCTGGAGAAGGTCGCCGTCGACGCCTTCACCTACGACGGACAGGTCTACGGCTTCCCGTACGCGCTGGAGTCGATCGCGCTGGTCCAGAACACGGGCCTCGTCGGCGAGGACGCCCCCGCGACCTTCGACGACATGATCGCCACGGCCAAGGCGGCGGGCGCCGAGCGACCGTTCGTCATCAACACGGCCGGCCAGAAGGGCGACGCGTACACGATGTACGGCTTCCAGACGTCGTTCGGAGCCCCCGTGTTCACCCAGGACGCGTCGGGGTCGTACACGACCGAGGTCGGCATGGGCGGCGACAACGGCACGGCGTTCGCGCAGTGGCTCGGAGCCCACGGCGAGACCGGCACGGGTGACATCTCCACCACGATCGACTACGACACCAACAACGAGCTGTTCGCCTCGGGCAAGGCCGCCTACACGATCCAGGGACCGTGGGCGATCGACACCCTCACCGCGCAGGGCGTGAAGATCAAGGTCAACCCGATCCCGTCCGCGGGCGGCGAGACCGCCGCGCCGTTCGTCGGCGTGCAGGGGTTCTACGTGAGCTCCCAGAGCAAGAACGCCCTCGTCGCGCAGCAGTTCCTGACCCGGTACCTCGCCACCGACGAGGCCCAGCAGGCGCTGTACGACGCCGACCCGCGTCTGCCCGCCTGGAAGAGCGTCGCCGACAAGGTCGCCTCCGACCCGGTCGTCGCGGGCTTCCTCGCCTCGGCCGCCGCCGGCGTGCCGCAGCCCTCGCTGCCGGTCATGGGCTCGGTCTGGGAGATGTGGAACACCGCGCAGTCGCAGATCATCAAGGGCGCCGACCCCGCCTCGACCTGGTCCGCGATGGTCGCGGACGTCCAGGCGGCCATCGGCTGACCCCCGGCACCGGGTGCGGGCCGACCTCCCGCACCCGGTGCACACCCTCTTCCCGTGAAGGAGACACCGATGTCCATTCCGAAAGGCGCCACCGCGCTCGCGTCACCGCCGACCGGGCGCGGCTCGGGCCCGCGCCCCGAGGCGCACGGCCGCCGCTGGAACGGCCCCGGCTGGGGCTTCCTCGTCAAGCTCGCCGTCATGGCCGTCGTCAACGCGTTCGGCCTGCTCGGCATCGTCGCGGCGTTCCGCGCCGAGTCGTGGCTCATCTTCGCCGTCGCGGTCCTGCTGCTCATCGCGGCCGATGTCGTCTACTTCTCGAAGCGCGCGCTCCCGCTGAAGTACCTGCTCCCGGGGCTCGCCTTCCTCCTGATCTTCCAGGTGTTCATCTTCGGCTACACCGCGTACATCGCCTTCACGAACTACGGCGCGGGCCACGTCGGCACGCAGGAGCAAGCCGTCCAGGCCGCGCTCATCCAGGGTGAGCGCCTCGTCGAGGGCTCGCCGCGGTATCCGCTCGCCGTCGTCGAGCGCGGCGGCGAGTACGGCCTCGCGGTCAACGACGACGGTGCCATCCGAGCGGGATCCCCCGACCAGCCGCTCGAGGTCGTCGGCGAGATGTCCGGGTCGGGGGCTCCGAAGGAGGTGCCGGGATGGACGGTCCTGCCGCTCAACCGGGTCCTCGCGCTGCAGAGCGAGATCACCGCGCTGCGCGTGCCGGTCTCCGACGATCCAAACGACGGGTCCCTGCGTACCCGCGACGGCTCCTCCGGCACCGTGTACCTCTCCACGATGCAGTGGGATGCGGCGACGCAGACCATCACCGACACCGCGACCGGCACGGTCTACCACGCCACCGACCAGGGCCTGTTCACCTCGAACGACGGACAGAGCCTTGCCGCCGGATGGACGGTGCACGTCGGGTTCGCCAACTTCCTGCGCCTGTTCACCGACGGGGCGATGCTCCAGCCGCTCGCCCTCGTCACGGCGTGGACGTTCGCGTGGGCGTTCCTCTCGGTCGCCGTGCCCTTCGCGCTCGGGCTCGTCCTGGCCATCGTCTTCAACGACGAGCGCCTGCGCGGTCGCAAGGTGCTGCGGACGCTGTTCATCCTCCCCTACGCGTTCCCGGCCTTCATGTCGGCACTGCTGTGGCGCGGCATGTTCAACTCCGAGTTCGGCGTGGTCAACCAGCTCTTCTTCGGCGGCGCGAACATCGACTGGCTCGGCGACCCCTGGCTCGCCCGGTTCGCGGTGCTCTTCGTCAACGTCTGGCTCACCTTCCCCTACTTCTTCCTCGTCTGCACCGGCGCGATCCAGGCCCTCCCCGCCGACGCGCTGGAGGCCGCCGAGATCGACGGCGCCGGACGCTTCCGGCAGCTGCGCTCGATCATCCTGCCGCTCGTGCTCGTGGCGACCGCACCCCTGCTGATCTCGTCCTTCGCCTTCAGCTTCAACAACTTCACGATCATCTACATGTTCAACACCGGCGGCCCGCCCATCCCCGGAGCGCCGTACACCCTCGGCTACACCGACATCCTGATCTCGGCCATCTGGGACATCTCGGGCGTCAACGGCGGAAAGGCCGACTACGGCCTGGCCAGTGCCCTGTCGATCATCGTGTTCCTCGTGGTCGCCGTCATCTCCGCTCTGGCGTTCCGTCAGACCAAGAAGCTCGAGGAGTACCAGTGATGAGCATCGCGAACACCTCCCCCCGGCACGAGGCACAGGCCGCCAGGGCCGCGGTGCGGCTCGACCCCGCGCGTCGGGGCGCGGTCCGGCGACGCTGGATCCTCGAGGTCGGCTGGAAGTACGTGCTGGCCCTCGTGGTCCTCTTCTATGCCGTCTTCCCGCTCGTGTACGTCCTGTCGGCCTCCCTCAACCCCGGCGGCAGCCTCTCCTCGAGCAGCGCGCTGTTCAGCGCCTTCGACCTGTCCAACTACGCCGCCCTCTTCGGCACGCGGTACTGGACCTGGTACGGCAACACGCTGATCGTCGGCATCTCCGCCGCCGTCGGCGCGGTGCTGATGGGCGCCGCGGCCGCGTACGCGTTCTCGCGCTTCCGCTTCCGCGGTCGGCGTGTCGGGCTGACCGCGCTCCTGGTCATCCAGATGTTCCCGCAGGCGCTCGCATTCGTCGCGATCTTCCTCATGCTGCTCGCGCTCGGCGACGTCTTCCCCGCGCTGGGCCTGAACTCCAAGCTCGCCCTGATCTGCATCTATCTCGGCGGCGCACTGGGCGTGAACACGTTCCTCATGTACGGGTTCTTCACCACGATCCCGCAGGAGCTCGACGAATCCGCGAAGATCGACGGCGCGAGCCACGCGCAGATCTTCTGGACGATCATCATGCCGCTCGTGACGCCGATCCTGGCGGTGGTCGGTCTGCTGGCGTTCATCGCCTCGTTCGGCGACTACATCATCTCCAAGATCGTGCTCGTCTCGGAGGACAACTGGACGCTCGCGGTCGGCATGTACCAGTGGGTCTCGAACCAGCTCGCCAGCAACTGGGGGCTGTTCGCCGCGGGGGCGATCCTCGCCTCGGTCCCCGTCTTGGCGCTGTTCCTCGGACTGCAGCGCTACATCGTCGGGGGTCTCACCGCGGGCTCGGTCAAGGGCTGAGACCGCTCACCGGGCGGCGAGCGCCGCCTGATAGAGGTCGCGGCTGGACAGACCGGTCTCGGTCGCGACCTCGGCGGCGGCGTCCTTGAGTCTCGTGCCGGAGGCGACGAGCGCCTGCACTTGCGCGAGGGCGTCCTCCGCCGACACGTCCCGGGCGGGGGCGCCGGCGACCACCACGACGATCTCGCCGCGGACGCCGCCCCGCGCCCACTCCGCGAGCGCCCCGAGTCCGTCGCGCACGACCTCCTCATGCAGCTTCGTCAGCTCCCGGCAGACCGCGGCGGGCCGGTCGGCGCCGAAGGCCTCGGCCATGGCGGAGAGGGTGTCCGCGAGCCGCGAGGGCGCCTCGAAGAAGACCATCGTGCGGGGGTCGGACGCGACGAGCGCGAGCGCCCTGCGCCGCTCCCCCGGCTTGCGCGGAAGGAAGCCCTCGAACGTGAACCGGTCGGTGGGAAGGCCCGCGACGGCGAGCGCCGTGACAACGGCGCTCGGGCCGGGGATCGCCGTCACCGTCACACCCTGGACGACCGCCTCCGCGACCAGCGCGTACCCGGGGTCGCTCACGGTCGGCATCCCGGCGTCGCTCAGCACGAGCAGGTCCTCGTCCCGTGCGCGGGCGACGAGCTCGGCGGCGCGCTGCTTCTCGTTGTGGTCGTGCAGCGCGACGAGCCGCGGGCGGTTGTCGATGCCGAGCGCCTGCAGCAGGTGCTGCGTCGTCCGGGTGTCCTCGGCCGCGACGACGGTCGCGGTCTCCAGCGCCGTGACGAGCCGGGCCGACGCATCGCCGAGGTTGCCGATGGGGGTCGCGGCGAGGATGATCACCCGCTCAGCCTAGGCGCCCGCCCGCCGGCGGTGACCGCGAGCGTCATCGCAGACAGGGGGCACGGAGCCCGAGCGTTTAGGCTGATGCCCGTGTCCACCGCCGTCGAGCCGCTGCTTCCCGAGCTCCGCCCGTCCCGGTACGACGCCTGGCGGCTCCGCGTCGCCGACGACCCGCGACTGCGCCGCCTGTACTCCTGGCTGCTCCCGACGCTGATCACCCTGCTCGCCGGCATCCTGCGGTTCTGGAACCTCGGGCATCCGCACAGCCTCGTCTTCGACGAGACGTACTACGTGAAGGATGCCTGGAGCCAGTGGAACCTGGGGTACGCGGCTACCTGGCCCGACGGGGCGGATGCCCGGTTCGTCGCCGGTGAGACCGACATCTTCACCCTGACGGGCAGCTTCGTCGTCCATCCGCCGCTGGGCAAGTTCCTGATCGGCGCGGGCATGGCGCTGTTCGGGCCGGACAGCTCGGTCGGCTGGCGTGTGGCGACCGCCCTGTTCGGGACGGCCCTGGTCCTCCTGCTCTTCCTCTTCGCCCGGTCCCTCACCGGCTCGCTCGTCTTCGCGTCCGTGGCGTCGTTCCTCCTCGCGATCGATGGCCTCGGCATCGTCATGAGCCGGGTGGCGCTCCTGGACGTCTTCCTCGCGTTCTTCGTGCTGCTGGCGTTCTGGTTCGCCGTGCTCGACCGCCGCGGGGCGCTCGACCGGCTCGCCGCCCGCACGGTCGCGCGACAGCGGGGCGATGATCCGCCGCTGTGGGGAGCGATCCTGTGGAATCGTCCGTGGGTCGTCGCCGCGGGCGCCGCCGCCGGCGCGGCCTGCGCCGTGAAGTGGTCGGGAGTCTGGGTGCTCGCGGCGATCGGCCTCTACCTCGTGGTCACCGACGCGCTCAAACGACGTCGCCTCGGGGTGACGTTCTGGCCGATGGACGCCGTGCGACAGGGCCTCGTCTCTTTCGTGCTGCTCGTTCCCGTCGCCGCCCTCGTGTACCTCGCGTCGTGGACCGGGTGGTTCCTCAGCGACGGGGGCTACGACCGGCACGCCGCGGACGACTCCCCCGCGACGGGCGCGTTCGTGTGGGTTCCGCTGTCGCTGCAGAGCCTGTGGAGGTACCACCAGACGATCTACACCTCGATGGCGAACATGTCGTCGCCGCACAGCTACGCGAGCCCCGCCTGGCAGTGGGCGAGCCTGTGGCGGCCGACGTCGATGTACGCGCAGGCGACCGCCGACGGCCAGGCCGGGTGCACCGGCGGCGAGGCGGGCTGCCTCGAGATCCTCTACAGCATGCCCAACCCGCTGCTGTGGTACGCGAGCGTCGCCGCCGCGCTGTACCTCGTCTACCGCTTCGCGCTCGAGCGGGACTGGCGGGTCGCCGTCGTGCTGGTCGGCATCGCCGCGACCTGGCTGCCCTGGCTCACCTTCCCCGAGCGCACGATCTTCCAGTTCTACACGATCGCGATCTGGCCGTTCCTGATCCTCGCCCTCACCTTCGCCCTGCGATGGATCGCCGGTCCCGCGCACGCGAGCGTCCACCGACGGCGCTCGGGCAGGCGCGTCGTACTGGTCTTCCTCGCCGTCGCCGTCGCCCTCTCCGTCTTCTGGTACCCGCTGTGGTCGGCGGTGCAGGTGCCGTACGAGTTCTACCGCCTGCACAACTGGATGCAGGGCTGGGTCTGAGTCGATCCGTCCGGGCGGCGCTCGTCATACGATAGAGGGCTATGCCCGCCGTCGTCCCCGTGATCTCCTATCCGCCCGAGCTGCCCGTCAGCGCCGCGCGTGACGAGATCGCGCGCGCGATCTCCGGCCATCAGGTCGTGATCGTGGCCGGCGCGACCGGCTCGGGGAAGACGACCCAGCTGCCGAAGATCTGCCTCGAGCTCGGCCGCACCTCGATCGCGCACACCCAGCCGCGCCGCATCGCCGCCCGGACGATCGCCGAGCGGATCGCGCACGAGCTGCAGGTCCCGCTCGGCGGCGCCGTCGGCTACAAGGTGCGCTTCACCGATCAGGTGTCCGCCGACACCCGGGTGGCGCTGGTCACCGACGGCATCCTGCTGAACGAGATCCACCGCGACCGGCTGCTGCGCCGTTACGACACGATCATCGTCGACGAGGCGCACGAGCGCTCGCTCAACATCGACTTCCTCCTCGGCTACCTCGCCCGCATCCTTCCGGAGCGTCCCGACCTCAAAGTCATCATCACGTCGGCGACGATCGACCCGGAGAGCTTCGCTCGGCACTTCGCGGACTCCTCGGGCGATCCCGCCCCGATCGTCGAGGTGTCCGGGCGCACCTATCCCGTCGAGATCCGGTACCGCGGCTCGACCGATGCGGACGAGCCGGCGGGCGAGGACGACGTCGACGCCCTGGTCGCGGCCCTGCGCGAGCTCGACCGCGAAGCCGACGGCGACGTCCTCGTCTTCCTGCCGGGCGAGGCGGAGATCCGCGACGCGATGGATGCCATCCGCGGCGCCTACGCGAAGGATGCACGCCCCACCGAGGTCCTCCCCCTCTACGGCCGGCTCTCCGCCGCCGAGCAGCACCGCGTGTTCGAGCCGTCCGCCGTGGCGGGGCTGCGCCGCCGGGTGATCCTCGCGACCAACGTCGCCGAGACGAGCCTCACGGTTCCCGGCATCCGCTACGTCGTCGACGCCGGCACCGCGCGGATCTCCCGCTACAGCGCGCGCACGAAGATCCAGCAGCTGCCCATCGAGCCGATCTCGCAGGCGTCGGCGCAGCAGCGCTCGGGTCGAGCGGGACGCACCTCGACCGGCATCGCGATCCGGCTCTACTCCGAGGAGGACTTCCTCGGGCGCCCCGAGTACACCGAGCCCGAGATCCTGCGCACCTCGCTCGCGTCGGTCATCCTGCAGATGCTGTCCCTCGGGTTCGGCGACATCGAGGAGTTCCCGTTCCTCACGCCGCCCGACAGCCGCGGCGTGAAGGCGGCCTTCGACCTGCTCACCGAGCTGCGCGCCGTGGGGCGCGAGCGCCGCCTCACCGGCCTGGGTCGCGAGATCGCCCGGCTTCCGATCGATCCCCGCTTCGCACGGATGATCGTCGAGGCACGCCGCCTGGGCGTCACGGAGCCGGTGCTCGCGATCGTCGCGGGCCTGTCGATCCAGGACGTGCGCGAGCGCCCCTCCGCCGAGGACGCCGCTGCGCGCGAGCGCGCCGACCGCCTGCACGCCCGGTTCGCCGATCCGACGAGCGACTTCCTGACGCTGCTGAACCTCTGGAACCACCTGCGCGAGCAGCAGCGGGAGCTCGGATCGAGCGCGTTCCGGCGGCTGTGCCGTGCCGAGCACCTGAACTACGTGCGCACGCGCGAGTGGTTCGACGTGCACCGCCAACTGCGCCAGCTGACGGCGGCGAAGGGCGACCGGGCGCGTCCCCCCGCGGGCGACGGCGCGGCCGATCCCGCCCTCGTGCACCGGGCGATCCTGGCGGGGCTGCTCTCCCACATCGGCGTGCTCGACACGCGCGCACGTGCCGCGCAGGCGGCGGCACCCAAGGGACGCGCGCCGCTCGCGCAGTACCGCGGTGCCCGCGGGGCGAGCTTCGCGATCTTCCCCGGCTCCGCGCTGCGCAAGGCGTCTCCGGACGCCGTCATGGCCGCCGAGCTCGTCGAGACCTCGCGCCTATTCGCCCGGACGGTCGCCGTCATCGATCCGGCGTGGGCGGAGGAGCCCGCGGGCGACCTCGCGCACCGCAGCCTCAGCGACCCGCACTGGTCGAAGGATGCCGGAGCCGCCGTCGCGGCCGAGAAGGTCACGCTGTTCGGGGTCGAGATCGTGCCCCGTCGGCGGGTGCAGCTCGCCCGCATCGACCAGCCGCTGGCGCGCGAACTGTTCCTGCGCCATGCGCTCGTGGAGGGCGAGTGGAACGTCGCCCACCTCGACAAGAGGCTGACCGCGTTCGAACGGCGGAACCTCGAGCTGCGGCGACGTCTGGAGAAGGTGGAGGAGCGCGAGCGACGTCGCGACATCCTCGTGGGCGACGAGGCGGTGTTCGGGTTCTACGACGCCCGCGTCCCCGCCGAGGTGGTGGACGTCCGCTCGTTCGAGCAGTGGTGGCGCGAGGCATCCGTGCGTGCGCCGCGCCTTCTCGACATGACCGAGGCCGACCTCCTCGATGCATCGTCCCGGTCGGACGAGCGGGACTTCCCGGGGCGCTGGACCCAGGGCGACCAGGTGCTCTCCCTCGCGTACCGGTTCGAGCCGGGGAGCCCCGAGGACGGCGTCAGCGTCGTCGTGCCGCTCCCGCTGCTCGCGTCGCTGCGTCCCGACGGCTTCGACTGGCAGGTGCCCGGGCTCCGGGCCGAGCTGATCACGGCGCTCCTGAAGGCGCTCCCCAAGGCGATCCGGAGACACGTCGTGCCCGCCGCCGACTGGGCGGCCACCCTCGGCGCCGAGCTCGCCGGTGCCGGGCCCGAGGACCATTCCGGCCTCCCGCCGCAGACCCTGCGCGATGCCCTGGCCGCCCGCATCCAGCGCGTGGCCAACCAGCCGGTGCGCACCGACGACTTCGACCTCGGCCGTGTCCCTCCGCACCTGCTCGTGACGTTCCGCGCCGTCGACCAGCGCGGCCGCACGGCGGGAACCTCCCGCGACCTCGGCGACCTCCAGCGTCGGCTGGCCGGTCGCGCCCGCGAGCAGGTGGCGCGGACGCTCGCCCGCCCCGCCGCGGTGGCTGCCGCGCGCACGCCCGACGACGTCGCGGCCGCATCCGTCGCCGTGACCGAGAGGTCGGGCATCACCGGGTGGGACGTGGGCGTGCTGCCGGAGGTCGTCGACACCCGGGTCGCGGGCGGCGTCGTCCGCGGGTACCCCGCGCTCGTCGACGAGAAGGACAGCGTCGCGCTGCGGATCGAGTCGACCCCGGATCGCGCCGCCGACCTCACGCGGGCGGGGGTGCGGCGACTCCTTCTGCTCGCCGTCGCCTCGCCCTCGGCCTACGTCCTCGATCACCTGACCGCCGCGGAGAAGCTGTCGCTCGCCGCGTCCCCGTACCCCTCCGCGAAGGCGCTGATCGAGGATGCCCGTCTCGCCGTCGCCGACGCCGTGATGCAGCGCACGGCGCCGGGCGGCGTGCGCACCCCCGAGCAGTTCGCCGCGGTGCGCGACGCCCTGTCCGCCGTGATCGTGGACGAGCTGTTCCAGGCGGTCTCGCTCACGGCCCGCATCCTGACGCTGCACCGCGACGTCGAACGCGCCGTGAAGGGGCAGAACGCGCTGACCCTCCTCGCGGCGCTCGGCGACGTGAAGGGGCAGCTGGCGGGTCTCGTCTTCCCGGGCTTCGTCTCGCGCACGGGGCTCGAGCGCCTCCGGCACCTGCCGCGCTACCTGCAGGGCGCCCTCGATCGCGTGCGCACGCTGACGGACAATCCCGGCCGCGACCGGCAGCGGATGACGGAGTTCGAGCGCGCCGCCGCACTCTACGCCGACGCGGGCGGGGCGCTCCCCCTGCCGGCGACGTCGCCGCCGTCCCTCGTGCACGCGCGGTGGCTGCTCGAGGAGTTCCGGGTGAGCCTGTTCGCGCAGTCGCTCGGCACCGCCGAGCCCGTCTCCCTCCCCCGCATCACGAAGGCTCTGTCCGCCTGACCCGCCCGCTCACACGCGCCGCCCGCGCCGCCCGCCCGCACGAACTCCGCATCATGGCGCGTACTCCGCACGATCCGCCCCGATGGGTGCGGAGTAGGTGAAGATCTGCGGAGTACGTGCGGGGCCGACGCCGGCCCGGGCGCGCGGCAGGGCCCCTGCGCCCGCGGAATACGGCCCACCGGGTACCGTTGCACTCACCATGAGCACCGCGATCACCTACACCGAGCTCGGCGGACCCGAGGTCCTGACCGTCACCGAGATCGACGTCCCGGCCGTCGGCCCGGGCGAGGTCGCCATCCGGATCGAGGCCGCCGGCGTCAATCCGCTCGACCACAAGCTCCGGTCGGGTCTGCGCCCCTCTCCCCCGATCACGTCGCCGCGCCGTCTGGGCGCGGACGGCGCTGGCATCGTCACCGCGGTCGGCGCGGAGGTGGACGGCTTCCGCGTCGGCGACGCCGTCGTCGTGTTCGGCGCATCGGGCGTGTACGCGAGCGACATCGTGACCACCCCCGAGCACCTCTCCCCGAGGCCGCAGCGGGTGAGCGCGGCGGAGGGCGCGGCCCTCGGCATCCCGGTCGGCACCGCGTACCAGACCGTCCGTTCCCTCGCGGTCGGCCCCCGCGACACCGTCCTCGTCCACGCGGGGTCGGGGTCGGTCGGCCAGTCCGTCATCCAGTTCGCCGTACTGGCCGGCGCCCGGGTGCTCGCGACGACGAGCGAGCGGCGGGCGGAGCGCGTGCGGGCCCTCGGCGGCGAGCCGCTGCCGTACGGCCCCGGCGTCGTCGATCGCGTACACGAGCTCGCCCCGGACGGGGTGAGCGTCGTGATCGATCTCGCCGGAACCGACGAGGCGCTGCAGCAGTCGATCGATCTGCTGCCCGACCGCAGTCGCATCGCGACCCTCGTGCGCGGGGCGGATGCGGCGGGGCTCGGCATCCGCGCCTTCAGCGGCGGCAGCCCCCATCCCCTCACGGCCCAGGAACTGACCTGGCGCGCCGAGGCGATCCCGGTCGCCCTCGCCCTCCTCGCCACCGGCGCCTTCTCGGTCGAGCTCGGCGCGACCTACCCCCTCGCCGAGGCCGCCGAGGCCCACCGCGCGGTCGAGGCCGGGGCCGACGGCAAAGTCGTCCTCGTCCCCTGACCTCAGCTGCTCCTTGACCTCAGCCGGCGCGTAAGAGCTCAGCTCGCGCGCACGAGCGCGGCGTAGAACCCGATCCCCCGCAGCCACACCGAGACCCGGATGCGCTCGTTGTGCGAGTGCAGGGCGTCGCGCTCGGCGCGGGTCAGCCGGAACGGCGCGAACCGGTAGACGTGTGCGCTCACGTCCGTGAACCACCGGCTGTCGCTCGCTCCGAGCTGCAGGTACGGTGCGGTCACGATGTCCTCGCCCAGGCTCGCGCCCACGGCCCCGGCGATCCGCCGCCACGCCTCGCCGCGCCACGGCGAGACCGGTGACGGCTCGGATCCCTGCCGGAGCACGACCTCGATGTCGGGGTCGGCGACCGCCCGGCGCACGTGCGCGACGGCGCCGTCGACCGTGTCGCCGGTCAGCAGGCGGATGTTCACCGCCGCGGTCGCGGTCGTCGCCAGGACGTTCTCACCGGGGGCGCCGGTGAGCTCCGTGACGACGGCGGTCGTGCGCACCATCGCGTTCGTCTCGGCGCCGAAGCGGGGCAGCATCGCCGCCAGGAGCGGACCGGTCACCGCGAGGTGGGCGAACACGTCGCGCAGGGGGCGGCGCGCGTGGGGCGCCATCGTCGCGAACAGGGCGCGTACGGCGGGCGTGAGGCGCGGGGGGAAAGGCCGCCGGTGCAGACGTTCGACGGCGCGGGCGAGACGCACGGTCGCGGGAGTGCGCGGAGGCGTCGAGGCGTGACCGCCGCCCTCCCGGGCGATGAGCTGCACCGTCATCACGCCGCGCTCGGCGACACCGACCATCGCGGTCGGTGCGGCAACCCCCGGCACCGCCCCCTCGACGACGGCGCCGCCCTCGTCCAGCACCAGGGCGGGACGGACGCCGCGCGCGGCGAGGAGCTCGGCGATCGAGCGCGCGCCCCCGCCGGCCGTCTCCTCGTTGTGTCCGAAGGCGAGGTACACGTCCCGCGCCGGGGTGAATCCCTCTCCCAGAAGGCGCTCGACCGCCTCCATGATCGCCACGAGGGCTCCCTTGTCGTCGATGGCGCCGCGGGCGTGCACGGCTGCGTCGGCGCCCTCGCCGACGATCCGCGCCTCGAACGGCGGGTGATCCCACTCGTCGGCGACGACGGGGACGACGTCCATGTGCGCCATCAGCACGAGCGGCGCGGCGCTCTGCGCCCCCGCCCAGCGGTAGAGGAGCGAATGGCCGGCGACGGTCTCGCGCTCCAGCGCCTCGTGCGTCCGCGGATATAGCCTCTCGAGCGTCTCGTGGAACGCGTCGAACGCCGCCACGTCGACGAGCGCCTCATCGACGTGCGAGACCGTGGGGATGCGGAGCAGCTCGCGCAGGCGGTCGAGGGCACCGTCGTCGTCGGGGGTCACCTCGACAGCCTACGCGCGTCGGCTGCACCACGACGCGGCCGCACACCGCGCCGGAGAAGCCGGGGACGGCCGTAGGCTCGAGGCATGACCGCGACCTCCGCATCCCCGGTTCGCTGGGGCATCCTCGCCACGGGCGGCATCGCCCACGCCTTCGCCCACGACCTGCGCACCGCCGGTCTCGAGATCGCCGCCGTCGGTTCGCGGACCCTCGAGTCCGCCCGGGAGTTCGCCGCGGAGTACGACATCCCGCACGCGCACGGATCGTACGAGGAGCTCGTCGCCGACCCCGACGTCGACATCGTCTACATCGCCTCGCCGCACAGCCACCACCGCGCCCACGCGGTGCTCGCGCTGGAGGCGGGGCGGCACGTCCTCATCGAGAAGGCCGTCACCCTCGACGCGGAGGAGGCGGAGGCGATCCGCGACGCCGCCGCCGCGCGCGGCCTGCTCGCCATGGAGGCCATGTGGACCCGGTACCTGCCGCACATGGCCCGCATCCGCGAGCTGATCGCGGAGGGGGCGCTGGGCGAGGTCCGCGCGGTGGTCGCCGACCACAATCAGTCGCTGCCGACCGATCCCGACCACCGGCTGAACGCGCTCGCGCTCGGCGGCGGCGCGCTTCTGGACCTGGGCATCTACCCGGTCTCGTTCGCCGTGGACATCCTCGGCCCGATCGACACCGTCCGGGCGGTCGGGCGCCTGGGATCGACGGGCGCCGACACCGAGGTCGCGATCGCCCTCGCGCACAGCGGCGGAGCCGTCTCGTCCCTCATGACGAGCTCCCGCGCCTCCGGCCCCAACATCGCCCACATCGTCGGCACCGAGGGCCGGATCGACATCGACGCGGTCTGGTACACGCCCACGTCCTTCCGCCTCACGGGCGCCGACGGCACGGTCCGCGAGGAGTACGTCTCCGAGATCACGGGTCGGGGGATGCAGTACCA
This sequence comes from Microbacterium sp. MMO-56, assembly GCF_037146215.1. Classification (NCBI taxonomy): domain Bacteria; kingdom Bacillati; phylum Actinomycetota; class Actinomycetes; order Micrococcales; family Microbacteriaceae; genus Microbacterium; species Microbacterium sp. MMO-56. Next base: position 52,698 of record NZ_JBBCVW010000010.1, on the reverse strand, counting down.
GGCGCTGTACGCGGAGCAGCTGATCCGGGACGGGCGCACCGACAGCGAGCTGCTGCCCTTCGCCGACTCGGTCGCGATCATGCGCGCCCTCGACGAGATCCGCGCCCAGGTCGGCGTGATCTACCCGGCGGAGCGCTGACATGCCCGATCTGCAGAGCGCGCGGGTGGCGGTCTACCTCGACTTCGACAACATCGTGATGAGCTGGTACGACCGCGTCCACGGACGCAACGCGTACGCGGGCGACCGGCAGAAGATCATCGCCGACCCCGACGAGCCCGAGATCGCGCGTCGCCTCAAAGAGGCCACGATCGACGTCGGCGCGATCATCGACTACGCGGCGTCCTTCGGCACGCTCGTCCTCACGCGCGCGTACGCGGACTGGTCCTCGCCGGTCAACGCGCTCTACCGCTCCCAGCTCGTGGCCCGCGCGGTGGACCTCGTGCAGCTGTTCCCCGCCGCGGCGTACGCGAAGAACGGCGCGGACATCCGCCTCGCCGTCGACACGGTGGAGGACATGTTCCGCCTGCCCGACCTGACCCACGTGGTGATCGTCGCGGGCGACAGCGACTACGTCCCGTTGGCTCAGCGGTGCAAGCGGCTGGGACGCTTCGTCGTCGGGGTCGGCGTCGCCGGGTCGACCGCGAAGTCGCTCGCGGCGGCCTGCGACCAGTTCGACGCCTACGACTCGCTGCCGGGCGTCATCCCGCCGGCTCCGGCGTCGCAGAAGAAGGCGGAGCCGGGCGCGGCGTCGACCACCTCGTCGCGCCGGCGCAAGAAGGTCGAGGACCCGACCGCGGAGCTGCTGAGCCGGGCGCTGCGCCTCGAGCAGGAGCGCACCGACGAGGAGTGGGTGCACCTGTCGGCGGTGAAGAACCTCCTGAAGCGGATGGATCCGTCCTTCAGCGAGAAGGGCCTGGGGCACCGCTCCTTCTCCGACTTCGTCAAGGCGCACCCCACCGTCGCCGACATCGACGAGACGACGAACATCGTGCGCGTGCGCCTGCACGCGGGCGACGCCGCCTGAGCGCTCCGCGACACCGACGAGGGGGTGGATGCCCGGGCATCCACCCCCTCGCGCGTGATCGCGACGCTCCGCCCGCTCTCAGGCCGCGAAGGGCACGACTCCGATCAGCACGCCCACGGCGAGCATCGCGAGCGAGACGATCGTCGCGCGCCAGAGCACCTTCTTGTGGTGGTCCCCCAGGTTGACGTTCGCGAGCGAGACGAGCAGCAGGATCGCCGGGACGAGCGGGCTCTGCAGGTGGACGGGCTGACCGGTGATCGATGCCCGCGCCATCTCGACGGGCTCGATGCCGAAGTGCGCGGCGCTCTCGGCGAGCACGGGCAGGATGCCGAAGTAGAACGCGTCGTTCGACATGAAGAACGTGAACGGGATCGACAGGATGCCGGTGATCACCGCGAGGTACGGGCCCATCGCGTCGGGGATGACCGTCGTGATCCACGACGCCATCGCCGTCACCATCCCGGTGCCGCCCAGCACGCCCACCAGCACTCCCGCGGCGAGCACCATCGAGACCACCCCCACGATGGAGGGCGCGTGGGCGACGATCTCGTCGGCCTGCGACTTCAGCTTGGGGAAGTTGATCACGAGGGCGAGCGCCGCACCGACCATGAAGACGTACGCGAGAGGGAACAGATCGAGCACGAGCAGCACCATGACCGCGACCGTCAGCACGAGGTTCACCCAGATCAGGCGGGGGCGCAGCGTCGCCCGGCCGGGGTCGAGCATCGTGTCGGCCATCGCGGTGTCTGCGGCGTCGACCAGCTGCGCGGCGGCGACGGCGTCGCGCCCGCCCCGCACCGTCACGAGGTTGCCGGTGCGCAGCGAGGCGGCCGCTCCGGGCTTCGTCTCGGCGCCGCGGAACAGCCGCGGTCCCGCGAGCGGGCCCTCCCCGCTCGCGGTGAGCCGTGAGGTGTCGATCGAGCCGGCCAGCCGTCGGCGCTCGCCGAGGCCGAGGAACCACGCGAAGGTCAGCGAGATGACGAGCCCGGCGGCGAGGGAGGGCAGCATCGGCACGAAGATGTCCGTCGGCTGGAGGCTGAGCGCGGTCGCCGCGCGCACCGTCGGGCCGCCCCACGGGACGATGTTCAGCGTGCCGTTCATGAGGCCCGCGACGCACGTGAGGACGACGGGGCTCATGCCGAGGCGCAGGTAGATGGGCAGCATGGCCGAGGTCGTGATGATGAACGTCGTCGATCCGTCGCCGTCGAGGGACACCGCCCCCGCGAGGATCGCGGTGCCGAGGACCACCTTCGCGGGGTCGTCGCCGAGCACGCGGGTGATGACGCGGATGAGCGGATCGAACAGGCCGACGTCGATCATGATGCCGAAGTACATGATCGCGAACATCAGCAGCGCCGCGGTGGGGGCCATCTTGCCGATCGCGTCGATGATCATGTCGCCGAGGCCGAACCCGGCTCCGGCGAACAGGCCGAACACCGTCGGCACGAGGATCAGGGCGACCATGGGCGTCAGCCGACGCGTCATGATCAGCGCCATGAAGGTGAGCACCATCGTGAACCCGAGGATGACGAGCACGCCGTCCGAGGGGGTGAAGGCGACGTCGTAGCCGTCTTCGGCGGCCGCTGCCAGCAGCGCGATCGTGGGGGACATCCGTCGACTCCTTCGTCCGTTCCCCTCCGGCTCGTACCGGCGGGGGCTCCTCCGCGGTGAGGAGCGCTGCGGGCGAATCTAGAGCGCGCATCGCCGGCGCGCGCGGTATCTCGCATTCCGTCGCGTTCTGCGCGTACGGTTGGTTGCGCTCATTGTGCTCATCGACGGAGGGATGCCATGCGGTTCGCCACCCGGGTGCTCCTGCTCCAGCTCGCGACGGTGGTCGCCGTGGTCGCCGTCAGCTCGGTGGTCTTCCTGCTCCTCGGGGTGCAGCAGCTGCGCGAGGAGGCGGAGGGCGCCGCGCTGAACATCGCGCGGACGATCGCAGCCGACCCGGAGGTGCGCGCGGAGGTGGCCGCCTCGTCCGCCGACCCCGCCCCGCCCCGACCCGCCGATCTGCGCGACGGCCCCCTGCAGGCGTACGCGCAGCAGATCGGGGCGCGTACCGGGACCCTGTTCGTCGTGATCACCGACGATCGCGGCATCCGACTCGCCCACCCCGACGACGACCTGCTCGGTCTGCAGGTGAGCACCGACTACCGCGATGTGCTCGCGGGCAACGAGGTCGTCACGTGGGAGCGCGGCACCCTCGGGGTGTCGGCGCGTGCGAAGGTCCCGATCTACCCGCCGAGCCACTCGTCGGCGGATCGCGACGACGCCCCGGCCGTGGGCGAGGTGAGCGTCGGATTCGAGCCGGCCAGCGTCTTCGACGACCTGCCGCGGCTCGTGCTCGCCATCATCGGCATCGCCGCCGTGGCGCTCGCGATCGGCGCCCTCGCCTCGTTCCTGCTGCGCCGCCGGTGGGAACGGCTCACGCTCGGACTGCAGCCGGAGGAGCTCGTCGCGCTGCTGCAGAACCAGTCCGCCGTGCTGGACGGGGTCGGCGACGGCGTGGTGGCGGTCGACCCGGACGGCGTCGTCCGGGTGTGCAACGGCACGGCCGCGGAGCTCCTCGGCATCGGCGACCCGATCGGGCGTCCGCTGGACGGCCTCGGGCTCCCGCCCCTCGTCGTCGATGCCGTCCGCAACGGCACCGCACGCGACGGGGTCGTCGTCGACGGCCGCGTCGTCTTCGTGGACTCGCGCCCGGTGCGCCGCGACGGCAGACCGATCGGCGACGTGCTCATCGTGCGGGACCGCACGGCGCTCGTCGCCCTGACGGAGCGGCTCGAGTCGGTCCGTGCGATGACGGGCGCCCTGCGCGTCCAGCGGCACGAGTTCGGCAACCGCCTGCACGTCGCCGCGGGCCTGCTCGACGCCGGCCGCACCGACGAGGTGCGCGCGTTCCTCGCCGACCAGCTGGCCCGCGGACCGGTGGATGCGCCGGTGCCGCACCTGGACCTCATCACCGACGCCGTCCTGCAGGCGATCGTCGGCGCGAAGGGCATCGAGGCGGGCGAGCGCGGGGTCGCGCTCGCCGTGGCATCCGACAGCATGCTGTGGCGCCCCGTCGTCGACACCGAGGACGTCGCGGCCGTGCTCGGCAACCTCGTCGACAACGCCGTCTCCGCCGCCGTGCGCGGCGCCGAGCCGCGCGAGGTCGTCGTCGGCTGCTACGGCGACGACGCGGCGCTCGTCCTCACGGTCGCCGACTCGGGGCGCGGCATCGAGGTCCTCGACCCGTTCGCCGCGCCGGCCACGGCGGACGACCCCGACCGCCCGCACGGCTGGGGCATCGGGCTGCGGCTCTCACGGGAGCTCGCCCGTCGCCGGGGCGGGGACCTGTGGGTCATCGACCGCGGCGGCCAGGGCTCGGGCGCGGTGTTCGGTGCGCGGCTCGAGGGCGTCCTCGGCGCCGAGCCCGAGTCACCCGCCGTCGACTCGTCCGCCGGACCCGCTTCCGACCTCGACCCCGAACCCGATCAGGAGATCCGATGACCCGACCTCTGCGCGTCCTCGTCGTCGACGACGACTTCCGCGTGAGCGGACTGCACCGCGACATCGTCGCCGAGCATCCGTCGCTGCACGCCCTCGACCCCGCGCGGACCCTCGGCGAGGCGGCCGCCGCCGTGCGCGCCCACGAGCCCGACCTGATGCTCGTCGACGCCTACCTCCCCGACGGGGACGGCATCGCCTTCGTCCGCGGTCTCGACATCGACGCCTTCGTCCTCTCCGCGGCGACCGATGCCGCCACCGTGCGCCGCGCGCTGCGGGCGGGGGCGCTCGGGTATCTCATCAAGCCGTTCGAGAAGCGCGAGCTCACCGAGCGGCTGGACCGCTACGTGCGCTACCGCAATCTCCTCGGCGGCGACCGCGACCTGCGCCAGGACGACCTCGATCGCGCCGCCGCCGTGCTCGGCGGCGCGACGACGTCGGTGTCGCGGTCCGCCACCGAGCAGCTCATCCTCACCGCGCTCGGCGACGGCGAGGCGTCCTCGAGCGAGGTCGCCGACCGCGCGGGCATCTCCCGCGCGACGGCTCAGCGGCACCTGTCCGCCCTCGCCGCGCGCGGGCAGATCGGCGTGCGGCTCCGGTACGGCACGACCGGCCGTCCCGAGCACCTCTACGCGCTCGCCGCGCGCTGAGGGTCGCCCCCATCCCCGGGGCATCCCCCCGCGGACCGTTCCGCGCCCCGCCGGATAGGCTGGACCCGTGAGCGATGGTGCGAGATCCCCGATCCGACGGATGCCCGACGGCACCGTCAAGCAGATCGGTCCGCTCACCGGGACCCGCGTCTGGACCGTCCCGGGGCGGGCCGGCCGCCCTCTCGAGGCGCCGCGGGAGGACCCGCGTCCGCTGCACCCCGGAGAGTCCGCGCGGCTGTGCGCGTTCTGCTCCGACCGCTATCTCGAGACGACCCCCGAGAAGGCGCGACTGGTCGGACCCGACTACGTCGAGCGTCGCCACGTGCCTGCGGCCGAGCTGTCGCACTCCGTCGCGGAGTTTCGCCGGTTCGGGAACCTGTTCGAGATCGTGTCGGCCGAGTACTGGCGCGAGAACCACGGATTCCGCCAGCCCTCGTCCGTCGTCGAATGGGCCCAGGAGTACCTCTCCACCTCCGAGGGGCGCACCCACATCTCCGCGCTCGCCGAGATCCGCGCCGCGGCGACGGGGACGGAGGTCTCCCTCGAGGAGGCGGCCCTCGATCTGCTCGGCGGGTCGCACGACGTCATCGTGTCGCGCCGGCACGTCGTCGACGGGGCCCGCACCGACGACGAGCTCGCATCGTCGGGCACACTGACGCCCGACGAGCACGCCGCGTACACGGCTTTCACGGTCCAGGCCCTGGCCGAGATCCAGGCCGCACAGCCCCATGCCGCGTACGTCGCCGTGTTCCAGAACTGGCTGCGCCCCGCCGGGGCATCCTTCGAGCACCTGCACAAGCAGCTCGTCGCCGTCGACGAGCACGGGCCCCAGGTCGACCACGAGCTGCGCCTGCTCTCCCACGACCGCGGGCTGTACCAGCACGAGATCGCCGACCTCGCCGTCTCCGAGCGTCTCCTCGTCGCGGCGACCGACGGCGCCGTCGCCTTCGCGGGGATCGGGCACCGCTGGCCGGCGTTCGAGGTCTACTCCACCTCCGAGGCCAACCTGCCGCAGGAGCACGATGCGGCCGGGGTGCGTGCCGTGTCCGACCTCGTCCACGCCCTGCACGCCGCCACGGGTCCGCTCGTGCCGACCAACGAGGAATGGCACTACCGCCCGCCCGGCGCACCGTGGCCGATGCCCTGGCGGGTGGTGCTGAAGTGGCGGATCTCCACACCGGCAGGCTTCGAAGGCGGGACGAAGATCTACGTCAACACGATCGACCCGTGGGAGCTGCGCCGTCGCGCGGTGGACTCCCTCCGCAGCCTCCGGGCCGACGGACGGCTGGCGCCCGGCATCCGGATCGGCGACGAGTGCGTCGCCGCGGATGCGCATCTGCGCTACGCCGAGGCGCCGCTCGACGTTCCGGGCCGCAGGTGAGCTTCCCGTTCGAGACCCTCCGTCGGGCCCCCGACGTCGATGGGCCGGGGCTCGTGGCCGTCGACGCCGCCGACCGGCTCATCCTCGACGAGTCGCGGGACGCGCGACTCGCCGCTCGCCCCGAGGACCTCGTCGTCATCGGTGACGCGTACGGCGCGCTCGCGCTCGGGGCGGCGTGGGAGGCGACCGGCGGCGGAGCGATCCGCGTCCACCAGGACGCCCTCACCGGCGAACGCGCGCTCGCGCAGAACGCGACGCGGCTCGACCGCGAGGCTCCCGGGCTGTCGCGGCGCGTCGAGACCCGGCCGACCCTCGACGCCGACCTCGTGCGCGGAGCGCGGATCGTGCTGCTGCGGCTGCCGCGCTCGCTCGACGCGCTGCGCGACATCGCGGGCCTCATCGCGGCGCACGCCGACCCCTCGGTCGTCTTCTACGCGGGCGGTCGCCTCAAGCACATGAGCGTCGCGATGAACGACGTCCTCGGCGCGTCCTTCGCGCGGGTCGACGTCACGCACGCGCGGCAGAAGTCGCGCGTGCTCGTCGCCCGCGGCGCTCGGGACGGACGCGATCCCCGGCCCGACGCGGCCACCGTGCACGCCGCCGGACCGATCGAGCTGGAGGTGCGGGCCTTCGGCGGCGCGTTCGGCGGGGCGCGACTCGACCCGGGGACGCGCCTGCTCCTGGAACACCTCCCCCCGCCGGCGTCCTCGACGGCGGGTACGGCGGACGACCCGCTGCTCGACCTCGCGTGCGGCACGGGACTCATCGGCGCGTGGCTCGCCCGGCGCCATCCGTCGGCCCACGTCTGGTCCTCCGACCAGTCCGCGGTCGCGGTCGCCTCCGCGCAGGCGACCGCCGCCGCGAACGGCGTGGCCGACCGGATGCGGATCGTCCGGGACGACGCCCTGTCGGCTCGCCCCGGCGCCGCCGCCTCGTTCATCACGCTGAACCCGCCGTTCCACTCGGGCGCCGCCGTGACGGACCGGATCGCGCCGCACCTGTTCGCCGACGCCGGGCGCGTGCTGCGCCCCGGCGGCGAGCTCTGGTGCGTGTGGAACTCGCCGCTCGCCTACCGCCCGGTCCTCGAGCGCCTGGTGGGACCGACCCGGCAGGTGGCGCGCGATCCGCGCTTCACGGTGACCGTCTCCATCCGCCGCTGACCCTCCTACGCCCCGAGCGGGGCCGTCCGCCGCGGTGACGACGGATCAGACGATGCCGGCGCGGATGCCGTCCAGCGAGGCGGCGACGTGGGGAAGACGCTGTGACAGGGCGCTGTCGAGTTCGAAGAGCCGCTCGCGCGCATCCTGTAGCACGCGGCTGCCCTTCGCCGTGACGTTCAGGTCGCTCGCCGCCCCGGCGTGCGCCGTCGCGTCCTCGACGAGGCCCTCGTCGACGAGCGCGCGGACGGCGGTGTGCGCCGACTGGACCGTGATGTGGGAGCGGCGCGCCAGCTCGGAGAACGAGATCCCCGGCTCCGCGTAGATGTGACCGAGCAGACCGAACTTGCGCGTCGTGATCCCGAGGTCCTTCAGGATGGCCGACAGCTGCCCCTCCCACATCGCCGACACCGCGAGCAACGCGATGACGGGGCTGAAACGAGGGGCGTCCTGACTCATGCGCCAATGTTAGCGAGGCGGCACGGCACTGCGCGGTCCGGCACCCCGTGATTGCGCCGACGCAGCCCGAGCCCGGGCGTCCGGGTCGTCCGGGTCGCGGGCGGGCCGGTCCTCGATCAGTGCGACCCGCCGGGAGGGCCGCTGAGCAGCAGCACGACGAACAAGCCCGCCACGGCGACGAGGATCGCGAGGACGAGCACCCACGGGCGACGCAGGAACCACGCGAGCGGGCGGTCGTACCAGCGCGCGTCGCCGGTCGCCGCCCCGGGCGCCGCAGGCTCGGTGCGCCACGTCCCGTCGAGCAGCCCGCGGCGGTGGAGCCAGATCTCCGCCGGGACGGTCGCGTACGGCACGATCGCCGAGACGAGGGCCAGGACGGTCGGGAGGGCGCGCCAGCGGTTGTTGAGCGCGACCAGCACGACGGTCGCGCCGTAGGAGAGGAAGACGAAGCCGTGGATCCCGCCGGCGATCGTCACGGCGGGCGCCCAGCCCGTCGCCGCGCGGGCGATGAGAGCGGCGATGAGCAGCGTCCACGATACGGCTTCGGCGAACGCGAGGGAGCGGAAAAGGGTGAGGGGATGTCTGAGCACTCCTTCAACATAACTGAAGGAGGGCGGCGCGGATGACTCCGATCCCACCCACCGCCCCCAGCGCGACCCGATGCGCGCGGAGGGGTGGGCGGAAGGGACCCGTCGGGGGCTCGACGTTGGGGGTCGTCTCGCTGCTGGGGTCAGCCGCCCCCGACGGGTGTCTAGAGGGGGCCGAGAGTGGCCCTGTCGCTCACCATCGGACCCCGATCGTCTCGGAGCTCTCGTCGACCGGGTCGACCTCGCGGCGGAGATCCACCGCCCGCTCCCGCATGAGCTCGGCACGCGAGACGCCGAGCCACCGCGCGACCGCGTCCGTCTCGTTGAGGGAGAAGTCCAGATCGCCGGACAGCCGGCGCGACGCCGCCCTCGGGCCGATATGAAGGACACGAGCGAGGTCCTTGCTCGTGAGACGTCGCACCGCGAGTTCGGCTCGGATGTTCGCGGCAACGTGTTCAGCCAACGTGGACGTCGATCGCGGGATCGTCGGCTCCTGGCTCATACCGCCATTATGCGTCTAAATAGAGATTCCTGTCAACGGCTATACAGACGCTTCACAGTCATAATAAACTCACACGCGTCCATGTTTGACGTGATGCGGCGAAGCGGATACGTTACGTGTCGTGGGTAGACAAGCAGAGCCGGCTCCCGGAGAGTTCGCACGAGCCGTGTCCCGGGAGTTCCGTCGCGAGGCCGGCGACCGGCGATTGTCCGGACGCAAGATCGCCGCGGCGATCGAGAAGTCGGAGAAGTACGTCCGCGAACGACTCGCGGACGCGCACTCCTTCACACTCAACGACGTCGAGAAGTTCGCCGACTTCATCGGCTACTCCCCCGAGCAGTTCGTCGCACGCATCGAACGTGACCTCGTCACCGACGCCGAGATCGTCCGCCTCGATCCCCGACGCCATGTCACACCCCCGGCGCAGGATGGACTCGACACCGTCGCTCGCCCCACCGACCCGGAGCCTGAAGAAGACCAGCCATGACCCCGATCGATCGTCGCCTCGCCGAGCTGGCGGCTCAGGCGGGCGTGACGATCGAGGAGGTGTTCCTGCCCGGACGCGACGGCGACTATCAGCACGCCCGGCGGCTCATCCGACTGCGGCCGGGGATGACCGCGCGTCGGCACCGTTCCGTGCTGGCGCACGAGCTCGCGCACTGCGCGTACGGAGACGTCCCCTCCTCATCCCCCCACGTCACGGCCAAACAGGAACGGCGGGCGGACGAGTGGGCCGCGCTACGGCTCATCGATCCCGAGCAGTACCGGCTCGTGGAGCGCCTCCACAGCGGCCATCCCGGCGGAATGGCCCTCGAGCTCGGCGTCCTCCGCAGCATCCTGGACGCGTACGCCCGCGTCCTCGCCCGCGGCGTCGCGCTCACCGCGTTCCGCGAGACCGCGGACACGACGACGGCCCCCGGTGGACCGCTCGCGGTGAGCGTTCGACCGGGGGCCGTCGGGTGTCAGCGCAACTCGCTCTGACCTGAGATTTCTAGAAGTCCCAGTCGTCGTCCTCGGTCGCGACGGCCTTGCCGATGACGTACGACGAGCCCGACCCCGAGAAGAAGTCGTGGTTCTCGTCCGCGTTCGGCGAGAGCGCCGACAGGATCGCCGGGTTCACGTTCGTCACCTGCGAGGGGAACATCGCCTCGTAGCCGAGGTTCATGAGCGCCTTGTTGGCGTTGTAGTGCAGGAACTTCTTCACGTCCTCGGTCAGGCCGATGCCGTCGTAGAGGTCCTGCGTGTACTGCACCTCGTTGTCGTAGAGCTCGTACAGCAGCGAGAAGGTGTAGTCCTTCAACTCGTCGCGCTCGGGCTGCGTGAGCTTCTCGAGCCCCTTCTGGAACTTGTAGCCGATGTAGTAGCCGTGCACGGCCTCGTCGCGGATGATGAGGCGGATGATGTCGGCCGTGTTCGTGAGCTTCGCCTTGCTCGACCAGTACAGCGGCAGGTAGAAGCCCGAGTAGAACAGGAACGACTCGAGCAGCGTCGAGGCGACCTTGCGCTTCAGAGGCTCGTCGCCACGGTAGTAGTCCATGACGATGTGGGCCTTCTTCTGCAGGTTCGGGTTCTCCACCGACCAGCGGAACGCGTCGTCGATCTCCGGCGTCGAGCAGAGCGTCGAGAAGATCGATGAATAGCTCTTCGCGTGCACCGACTCCATGAAGGCGATGTTCGTGTACACGGCCTCCTCGTGCGGGGTGATCGCGTCGGGGATGAGCGAGACCGCACCCACGGTGCCCTGGATCGTGTCGAGGAGCGTGAGCCCGGTGAACACCCGCATCGTGGTGGTCTGCTCCTCGGGGGTGAGCGTCGCCCACGACTGGATGTCGTTGGACAGCGGCACCTTCTCGGGCAGCCAGAAGTTGTTCACGAGGCGGTTCCACACCTCGAGGTCCTTGTCGTCCTGGATGCGGTTCCAGTTGATCGCCTGGACGTGGTCGATGAGCTTGAGCGGCTCGGACGGAGTCATGTTCTCTTCCTAAAATCCCAGATCAGCGGGTCACAGCATGCAGGAGACGCACTCGCTGAGGTTGGTGCCCTCGAGTGCCATCTGCCGCAGGCGGATGTAGTAGATCGTCTTGATGCCCTTGCGCCAGGCGTAGATCTGCGCCTTGTTGATGTCACGCGTCGTGGCTGTGTCCTTGAAGAACAGCGTCAGCGAGAGGCCCTGGTCGACGTGCTGCGTCGCCGCGGCGTAGGTGTCGATGACCTTCTCATAGCCGATCTCGTACGCGTCTTCGTAGTACTCCAGGTTGTCGTTCGTCATGAACGGCGCCGGGTAGTAGACGCGGCCGATCTTGCCCTCCTTGCGGATCTCGATCTTCGAGGCGATCGGGTGGATCGACGAGGTCGAGTTGTTGATGTAGGAGATCGATCCGGTCGGCGGCACGGCCTGCAGGTTCTGGTTGTAGATGCCGTGCTCCTGGATGGACGCCTTCAACTCGCGCCAGTCGTCCTGCGTGGGGATGTGGATGCCGGCGAACAGCTCCTCCACCCGGGCCGTCTGGGGGACCCACTCCTGCTCGGTGTACTTGTCGAAGAACTCGCCCGACGCGTACGTCGAGTCGGCGAACCCGTCGAACGTGGTGCCCCGCTCGATCGCGATCCGGTTCGAGGCGCGCAGCGCGTGGAAGAGCACCGTGTAGAAGTAGATGTTCGTGAAGTCGATGCCCTCGTCGGACCCGTAGTGGACGTGCTCGCGTGCGAGGTATCCGTGCAGGTTCATCTGCCCGAGGCCGATCGCGTGCGAGCGGTCGTTGCCGTCCTCGATCGAGCGCACCGAGCGGATGTGGCTCTGGTCGCTGACCGCGGTCAGGGCACGGATCGACGTCTCGACGGTGCCGGCGAGGTCCTTGCCGTCCATCGCGAGGGCGATGTTCATCGACCCCAGGTTGCAGGAGATGTCCTTGCCGACCTGGGCGTAGGAGAGGTCCTCGTCGTAGGTCGTGGGGGTGTTCACCTGCAGGATCTCGCTGCACAGGTTCGACATGTTGATCCGACCCTTGATCGGGTTGGCCTTGTTCACCGTGTCCTCGAACATGATGTACGGGTAGCCCGACTCGAACTGGATCTCGGCGAGGGTCTGGAAGAACTCGCGCGCGTTGATCTTCGTCTTCTTGATGCGCGCGTCGTCGACCATCTCGCGGTACTTCTCGGTGACCGAGATGTCGCCGAAGGGCACGCCGTAGACCTTCTCGACGTCGTACGGCGAGAAGAGGTACATGTCCTCGCCGTTACGCGCGAGCTCGAAGGTGATGTCGGGGATCACGACACCGAGCGAGAGGGTCTTGATGCGGATCTTCTCGTCGGCGTTCTCGCGCTTCGTGTCGAGGAAGCGCAGGATGTCGGGGTGGTGCGCCGACAGGTAGACGGCGCCCGCGCCCTGCCGCGCGCCGAGCTGGTTGGCGTAGCTGAAGCTGTCTTCGAGGAGCTTCATGACGGGGATGATGCCGCTGGACTGGTTCTCGATCTGCTTGATCGGCGCGCCCGCCTCGCGGATGTTGGAGAGCAGGAGGGCGACGCCGCCGCCGCGCTTGGACAGCTGCAGGGCGGAGTTGATGCCGCGCGCGATCGACTCCATGTTGTCCTCGATGCGCAGCAGGAAGCAGCTGACGAGCTCGCCGCGCTGCGCCTTGCCCGTGTTGAGGAAGGTGGGCGTCGCCGGCTGGAAGCGCCCGGCGATGACCTCGTCGACGATGCGCTCGGCGAGCCGCTGGTCGCCGTCGGCGAGACCGAGAGCCGTCATGACGACGCGGTCCTCGAAGCGCTCCAGGTAGCGCTTGCCGTCGAAGGTCTTGAGCGTGTAGCTCGTGTAGTACTTGAACGCGCCGAGGAACGTCTCGAAGCGGAACTTCGCGGCGTACGCGCGGTCGTTGAGGCGCTGGATGAACTCGAAGGGGTACTTCTCGAGCACCGCGCCCTCGTAGTACTCCTTCTCGACGAGGTAGTCCAGGCGCTCCTTGAGGGAGTGGAAGAACACCGTGTTCTGGTTCACGTGCTGCAGGAAGTACTCCCGCGCCGCACGCTTGTCGGCGTCGAACTGGATCTTCCCGTCCTCGCCGTACAGGTTGAGCATCGCGTTGAGGGCGTGGTAGTCCATCCCCTCGAAGCGCGCCTCGGTCTTGAAGGTCGCCTCGTTCACTGCAGCTTCCACCATCGTTCCAATCCATCGCTCACACGGGCGACGTCGTCGGGCGTGCCGAACAGTTCCAGCCGATACAAGTGCGGCACGGTGCACTTGCGGCTGATGATGTCGCCGGCGAGACAGAAGTGCTCGCCGAAGTTCGTGTTGCCTGCGGAGATGACTCCGCGCAGAAGGCGACGATGCTTCTCGACGTTGAGGAAGCGGATCACCTGCTTGGGGACCGCGCCCTTCTCCTCGCCCCGCCCCTGGCCTCCCCCGTAGGTCGGGGTGACGAGCACGAACGGCTCGTCCACCTCGATCCCGGGGTCGGACGACAGGAGGGGGATGCGGAGTGCGGGCATCCCGAGCTTCTCGATGAATCGCGCGGTGTTGCCCGAGACGCTCGAGAAGTAGACGAGCAGCGGCGCCTCGGTCGCGGTCGCCGTGCTCATCGGATCACGCCAGACGGCTCGCGAGCTCGTCGATCTTGTCGGGACGGAAGCCCGACCAGTGGTCCTCGTCGGTGACGACGACCGGAGCCTGCAGGTAGCCGAGCGACTTCACGTGCTCGAGCGCCGCGGGGTCTTCGGACAGGTCGAGGACCTCGTAATCGATGCCCTTCGAGTCCAGTGCCCGGTACGTCGCGTTGCACTGCACGCACGACGGCTTCGTGTAAACCGTGATCGCCATGTCGATCCGTTCTCCCCTCAATCTCACACCTGATGTCCAGCAGTGCCCTGCCGGGAGTCCAATACTACATATGGGTACCGACACCATCCAGCACCACAAGGGATAGTAGTTACATCCGTGTAGTTTTTCACCGCTCTCCCCAGGTACAACACAACTTGTCCACCGTTTCATCCACAACATCGCGACGATTCGGCCACGTGGAAAACGCCTGGATCACGGGCAATTCTCCGAGTTCCCCGGGATCCGTCCACAGGTGCGACGGTACGAGGCGCCTCCGACATCCGGTGCGCTGTGGAAAGTGCCGTCCGGGCGTGTCGCGGCGTGTCGCGGTACGTCCCCTCCCCGGGACGTCGAGGCGTCGCCTGCGGGCGGTAGCGTAGAGGGGTGTCGGCGTATCGTGATCTGCTGCGCACCCCGGGGGTCGCGCGCATCATCGCCGCACAGCTCACCGCGCGTTTCCCGAACGGGATGACGAGTCTCGCGATCCTGCTGCACGTCGAGCAGCAGACGGGTTCCTACGGATCGGCGGGGCTCGTGCTGGCCGCCGCGTCGATCGGCCAGGCGACGGCAGGGCCGGTGACGAGCCGCTGGATGGGCATCTGGGGCATGCGCCGGGTGCTGACGCTCACGACCGCCGTCTGCGTCACCGCGGTGCTCGCCCTCGCGCTCGTACCGATGGGCGTCGTCGGATACATGCTGTTCGGGCTGGTCGCGGGCCTGTCCACCCCTCCCGTGCAGTCGGCGGTGCGCACCATCTACCCCAAGATCGTCAACGCGCGGCAGCTGACCCCGCTCTTCTCGCTGGATGCGAGCCTGCAGGAGATCATCTGGATCCTCGCCCCCGTGGTGATCACCATCGTGGCCACCCAGGTCGGCACGGTGCCGGGGCTCCTGCTGATCACCCTGTTCCTCGTCGCCGGCGGCGCCTGGTTCATCCTCTCCCCCGAGGTCGGCCGCGTGCGCATCCCCCGCAGCCGTCGCGGGTTCGGCCGCGTGCTGGGAAAGCCCGTGGTGCTGCTCGCGACCGTGATCGGCTTCCTGCTGATCGGCGCGTGCTCGGCCGTCGAGGCCGCCGTCGTCGCCACCTTCGGGCACGGCGGGCTCGAGGCCGGTCTCGTCCTGGCCGTCTTCTCCGTCGGCAGCCTCGCGGGCGGCCTCGCCTTCGGCCACATCCCGATGGGGTCGTGGGCGATGGCGCGTCGACTCACCGTCGTCGCCGTCGGGCTCGCCGCGGCGGTCTTCGTCGTCGGCGACCTCGGACCCGCCACGCCGTGGTGGGTGGGCGCGTGCCTCGTCGTCGCCGGCGTCGGCGTCGCTCCCGCCCTGGCCGTGATGTTCGCGATGACCTCCGCCTCGGTGAAGTTCAGCGAGACCGCAGAGGCATACGGCTGGATCGGCACCGGCCAGCTCATCGGCGCGGCCCTCGGCTCGGCCGTCGCCGGGTTCCTCATCGACGGCATCGGCCCCGCCGGCGCATACGGCGCGGCCGCCGGACTCGCCGTGATCGGCACCCTCGTCGCCGTCGTCTTCGTCCGCGGCTTCCCCGACCTGCGCGGCCGTGACGCCAGCCCGATCCCCGACACCGAGCCGGTGCCCGTCGTCACCTGACGCGACCGCGCCGGACACGCGGCGTCACACCCCGCCGCCTCCTCGCTCCCGTCTCTCTAGGCTGAGGACATGCCGACCCCCGTCACCCTGCCCCTTATCTCGTGGGGCGCCCCGACCTCCGCGCGCCGAGCGCTCCTCGTCCACGGGCTCGGCTCGACCGGCGCGCTGATGTGGCGCTACGGCACGTGGCTCGCCGACGCCGGCTGGCACGCCACCGCCGTCGACCTGCGCGGCCACGGCACGGCGCCGCGCGCTCTCGACTATTCGATCTCGGCCTATGCGGCCGACCTCCTCGGCGTCGACGCGCAGAGCGGCGCACCGTGGGACCTCGTGATCGGGCACTCCCTCGGCGGCGCCGCTGCGACGGTCGCCGCCGCGCACTCCCCCGCCTGGACGCGCCGGCTCGTGCTGGTCGACCCCGCGATCCGGCTCGGCGACGACGATCGGGCGATCGTGCGCTCCGGCCAGGAACGCTCCTTCGCCGACGCCTCCGAGGCGGCCGTGCGCGCGGAGCATCCGACCTGGCATCCCCTCGACGTCGAGCTCAAGGCGCTGTCGACTCAGCAGGCGAGTCGGTGGGCCATCGAGCAGACGAGCGCGCAGAACACCCCGTGGGACGTCCGCGCGGACGCCGCCCGCCTCGCCGTGCCCACCCATGTCATCGCGAGCGATCCCGCGGTCCACTCGATCTTCACCGGTGCGCTGGCGGACGAGGTGCTCGGCAACCCCGCGGTGACGATGTCGGTCGTGATCGGAGCGGGGCACTCCCCGCATCGCGACCTGCCGGAGGACACGCTCCGCCACCTGGCCGCCGTCCTGGCCTGAGCGCGACGCTCACGCGATGCGGCGCAGCACGTGCAGGAGCGCCAGCGCATAGGCGTCCGCGGGCTGCGGATGCTCGAACGACGCCCGCTCCCCCACGAAGTCGATGTCGACCCGGTACGTGTCGGGGGCGCGGACGAGACTTCGGAACGCGCCGCGCAGCAGCTCACGCAGCTGATCCTCGCGGGGAAGCCAGAGCGCGTCGTCGAGGGCGACGGAGTCCAGCGCCCACTCCGTCGTGCCGTTGAAGGCGAGGATCGTGCCCGTCGGGTACCGGCGCGGCTCGATCGTCATCTCGCTCACCGTGAACACGTCCGCCTCGAACTCGGGCTCATCGAGCTGGAACCGATCGCCGGAGGCGGGATGCCAGACGAGTCCGGCGTCACGCAGCGCGAGGGCCAGGTCGGTCGAGATCATGCGTCCATCCTGCCGCGCCGCAGCACCGAGGGGCCCCTCCCGACCCGACGGAGCCCGCATCGGGGGCAGGATGGAGGGGTGACGTCCTTCGACCCTTCCGTGCTGCTTCCCGACGACCTGCTGGAGCGCATCCGGTCCCGCGCCGCCGGCGTCGACCGCGAGAACGCGTTCCCCGACGCGGACCTCGCCGAACTGAAGGACGCGGGCTACCTCGCGGCCCTCGTGCCGACGGAGCTCGGCGGCGCGGGGCTGGGCCTGGCCGAGGTCGCCGTGCTGCAGCAGCGCCTCGCGGGCGCGGCCCCGGCGACCGCGCTCGCGATCAACATGCACCTCGTCTGGACCGGCGTGGCGAAGGTGCTCGCCGATCGCGGCATCGACACGCTCCGGTTCGTCCAGGAGGGCGCCGTGGCCGGAGAGGTCTACGCCTTCGGGATCAGCGAGGCGGGCAACGACCTCGTGCTGTTCGGGAGCGACACCGTCGCCGAGCCGCATCCCGACGGCTCGTACTCCTTCACCGGCACGAAGATCTTCACGTCCCTGGGCCCGGTGTGGACGCAGCTCGGGCTGCACGGCCTGGACACGACGAGCCCCGACGCTCCGCAGATGGTCTACGCGTTCGTGCCGCGCAGCGACGCGGTCGTCACCCGCGACGACTGGGACACGGTCGGCATGCGCGGCACCCAGTCGCGCACGACGGAGCTCCACGGGGCGACGGCTTCCGCCGGCCGCGTCGTCCGCCGCGTCGCTCCGGGTCCGAACCCCGACCCGATCGTCTTCGGCATCTTCAGCGTCTTCGAGGTGCTGCTGGCCTCGGTCTACACCGGCGTCGCCCGCCGCGCGCTCGACCTCGCCGTCGAGACCGCCAAGGCACGGACGTCGAAGAAGACGGGGCGTGCCTACAGCGACGACCCGGACATCCGGTGGCGCATCGCCGAGATGGCGCTCGCCTACGACGCCCTCCCGCCGCAGATCGCCGCGGTCGCCCGCGACGTCGACGAGCGCGCCGACCGCGGGGCCTTCTGGTTCCCCGCGCTGTCGGGCCTCAAGCACCGGGCCGTCGTCGCGGCGAAGCAGATCGTCGACGAGGCGATGCTCGTCGGCGGCGGCTCGTCCTACTTCTCGCGCAGCGAGCTGGGGCGACTGTACCGGGACGTGCTCGCCGGGATGTTCCACCCCTCCGACCCCGAGTCCGCCCACGCGACCGTCGCCGCCGCGTGGCTCGGTCCCGTCTCGGGCTGAGCTCGTCGTGCGGCATCCGTGAACCCGATCCGCCGGGATGAGCAATACGGATGTGAGCACTGACAACGAGGTGATCGAACGATCCGTCGGCGAGCCCGGCGCGTTCGCGACTCTCTACGACCGGCATGCGCGCGCCGTCTATCGCTACGCCGCGCAGCGGTCGGGAGACGACCGGGCCGAAGACATCCTGTCTGAGACGTTCCTCGTCGCCTTCGAGAAGCGGGCGTCGTACGATCCTGCGATCGTCGATGCTCGCCCCTGGCTGCTGGGGATCGCCACCCGCCTGATGCGCAAGCATTCGCGGCTGGACGCGCGGGCGTGGAAGGGCATGGTCGCCGATGTGGCGGCGCAGCTCGCACCCGACATGATCGAGCGGGCGGGAGCGCGGATGGATGCCGCGCGGCTGACGCGGCGGCTCGCTTCGGCGCTGCGGAAGCTGTCGGCATCCGACCGCGACACCCTGCTGCTGTACGCCTGGGGCGACCTCGACTACGCGGGTGTCGCACGCGCCCTCGACGTGCCGATCGGCACGGTGCGCTCACGACTGAACCGGGCCCGACGGCTGCTGCGGCACGCCGCGGATGCGCCCGCCATCGAACAGGAGACAGAGCATGGACGAACTGACCCTGCTGCGCAGCACGCGTAGCGACGCCGAACCGCCGCAGGCCGCCCTGGACCGGGGGCGGGCCGCGCTCCTCGACCGAGCAGCGGATGCCGGCCGGCCGGCCCCGGCACCGCATCCACGCCGCGCGCGCCGGTTCGCGATCGGCGGCCTGAGCGCCCTGGGCGCGACCGCGCTGGTCGCCGGGCTCGTCATCACCGACGTCGTCGGACTCGCCGGCTGGCGCGGCGGAGCGGATGCCGCGGCGGCCGCCGTCCTCGAGGACGCGAGCGTCGCGGCGATCGACGCCGTCGACCCGGCGGTCGGGCCGGGCCAGTACCTGTCGGTGCACACGCGCGCCGTGCACCGGATGACCGGCCAACGCGGCGACATCACCGCGACGTTCCAGTACCTCGCCGACGACACGCTCTTCGTCCCCGCCGACCGCACCGACGACTGGGTGTGGCATCGCGGGCCCCAGTCGGTCGCCGCCACGTTCGGGCCCGACTCGCAGGCCGTCGCCGACGCCTGGCAGGCGGAGGCGCCCGCGGACGCGGTCTCCGGCGGGGACCTGCTCCGCGCACCGGCGGGCGCGTTCTACGGAGGCAGCCCCGACGCGGGCTTCGACGACCTCGGCGCACTCCCGCGCGATCCGTATCGTCTCCTCAACCACATCTACCGCGTGACGCTCGGCTCCGGGCCGTCGCCCGACACCGAGGCGCTGGTCTTCCTCGCCGATCGCCTGCGGATCGGCGATGTCCCCGCCGACCTGCGTTCGGCGATGTACCGCGCGGCGGCGATGATCCCCGGCGTCGCCCTCGTCGACGACCAGGCGACCCTCGACGGCCACCGCGGCGTGGCGATCGGCCGCGACGAGCCGGCCTGGGGTAGCCGCATCGAGATCATCGTCGATCCGGCGACGGGCGCGTTCCTCGGCGAGCGGGAGACGCTCCTGCGCGACCAGGACGGGATCCCGGCCGGCACGATCGTCAGCTGGACCGCGGTCACGACCGCGGTCGTCGACACCGCACCGGACGGCGGGACGCCCTGCGGCCGGATGGCGGCGGAGTCCACGAGCGGAGAATGCTGACCGTGGCGCGCAGCGGCACGATCAGGTCCGCCGGCGACGGACCCGGGGTCGGATACGGACCCGCCGATCTCGTCCTCCCGCCGACCGAGCCGATCGTGGTCCTCGCGGAACCGGACGGACGATGAGCCCCGAGGGCATCCGGTGCGCACGTCGGCGCCGGGTGCCCTCGCCGCCTCATTAGCCTCGTCTCGACCTCGTCCCGGCCCGCGTCAGCGCGTCTCGAGGTCGTAGGCCTTCAGAAGCTCCACGACGGCGCGGTCGCGCTGCTCACCACCCTCGGCGAACATGTGCGTGACGTGCGTGCGCAGGTGGTTCTCGATGAGCAGCTTGTCGAGCGACGCGAGCGCCTTCTGGATGGCCCGGGACTGGGCGATGACATCCATGCAGTAGTCCTCGTTCTCGATCATCTTCGCGAGCCCCCGGACCTGTCCCTCGAGGATGCTGGTGCGGTGCAGGGCGCGCTTCTTGATGTCGTCGATCACGCGGTCAGGATACGCCGCCGCCGCGGGCATCGTGCCACACTGGCGGGATGCCGCGCACACCGACCGAGCTTCTGAGCCCCGCCGACCAGGAGCGCCGTCGGTCCCTGCGGGTGATGAAGGGCGTCGCCCTGGGCGCCCTCGTGTTCATGGCCGTGCTGTTCGTGATCGCCTTCATCACGCAGGAGCGCTATCCCGCGATGGCGTACGTGCGGGCCGCCGCCGAGGGAGGCATGGTCGGCGCCCTCGCCGACTGGTTCGCCGTGACGGCGCTGTTCCGCCATCCGCTGGGCATCCCGATCCCGCACACCGCGATCATCCCGAAGCGCAAGGACGAGATCGGACGCAGCCTCGGCGAGTTCATCGAGACGAACTTCCTCGCCGGCGAGGTCGTGCGCACCAAGCTCGAATCGACGCCCATCGCCCGCACGGCGGGGGTGTGGCTGCGCGACCCCGCGCACGCCGAGCTCGTCTCGCGCGAGGCGGCGACGATGGCCAGCGGCATCCTGCGCGCCCTGAGCGACGACGAGGTGCAGGACCTCATCGGCGACCTGGCCCGCGAGCATCTGCTGAGCCCGGAATGGGCGCCGACCCTCGGCGGGTGGCTCGAGCGCGTGGTCGCCGCGGGCGCGCACCACGGCGCCGTCGACCTCGGCATCGACAGCGTCGCGACGTGGCTGAACGCCAACCGCGACTCCTTCACCGGCCTCGTCTCCCGGCGCCTGCCGTCGTGGGTGCCGTCCGTGGCGATGCGCCTCGTCGACGACACCGTCTACAACGAGGCGGTCAAGTTCGCGGCCGCCGTGCAGGCCGATCCGGAGCATCCCGCCCGGCACGCGATCGACCGCTACCTCACCCGGCTGTCGGAGAACCTGCAGCACGACCCCGCGACGATCGGGCGCCTCGAGGACGCCAAGAGCGCCGTGTTCGACAGCCCGCGCGTGCGCGAGCTCGCCGCCGAGGCGTGGAACACCGCGAAGGCGGGCCTGCTCGCCTCGCTCGCCGATCCGGACAGCTCGCTGCGTCGACGGATGGGGGCCGCGCTCTCCGAGATCGGCGAGCGCCTCGCGGGCGACCGCGCCCTGCAGGAACGGGTCGACCACCGCATCGCGGACGCGGCGGTGTTCTTCGTCGACCGCTACCGGCACGACATCGCGTCGATCATCACCGACACGGTCGAGAAGTGGGACCCCGCCGAGACGACGGAGAAGATCGAGCTCATGGTGGGGCGCGACCTGCAGTACATCCGCTTGAACGGCACGATCGTCGGCGCCCTCGCCGGGGTGACGATCTTCGCGATCGCCCACGCGTTCCTCGGCTGAGCCGTGCGACTCCTCGCCCGGCCGCACCCCGCGGAGTACCGTGAAGGGGTGAGCGCGCCCCCTGCGGATCAGCTGCTGTTCACCTACGGCACGTTGCAGGATGCCGAGGTGCAGCTCGACACGTTCGGACGCCTGCTCGCCGCGACGGCCGATACGCTCCCCGGCTACACGATCGACTACGTCGAGATCGACGACCCCCGCGTCGGGGACGTCACGGGGCCGTCGGTCCATCCGGTCCTGCGCGCCACGGGGAACGTCCTCGACAAGGTCGTCGGTGCCGCCGTCTTCCTCACGGCGGACGAGCTCGACGCCGCGGACGAATACGAGCTCTCGCTCCACCGCCGAGTACGGGCGCGCCTGAGCAGCGGACACGACGCCTGGGTCTACGTCTCGTGAGCGTCGCCCTCAGCCACGATCCGCTGTGGCCCCGCGCGGGCGGCTGGCCCTCCCCCGAGGACGCCGCCGCACAGCGGTGGGATGCGGCGCTGCTCGGTGCACCCGCGTCCTCGACCTCCCTCTCCCCGACGGGAGCGCACGAAACGCCCGCGGCGGTCCGCGCGGCGCTGCGGAGGTTCAGCCCCACGCTGATGGGGCCGCCGCCCGTCGACCTCGCCGAGGTGCTCGCCATCGCCGACGCCGGAGACGTCGCCGATCCGGACGGACCGCGGGGCGAAGCCGAGCTGCGCGCGCGCGTGCGCACCCTCGCGGCATCCGCGGAGCTCGTCGTCGCCCTCGGCGGCGACAACTCGGTGACGTACGCGGTGGCGCAGGGTGCGGACGTGGGCGGCCTCATCACGCTGGATGCCCACTTCGACCTGCGCGACGGGGTGTCGAACGGCTCGCCGGTGCGCCGGCTCGTCGAGGACGGCCTCGACCCCAGCCGCATCGTCCAGATCGGGATCGCCGACTTCGCCAACTCGGCGGCGTACGCGCGGCGCGCGGCCGACCTCGGCATCCGTGTCGTCACGCTCGACGAGCTGCGCCGGCGCGGATCGGCCGACGTGATCGCCGAAGCCACGGAGATCGCGGGGGGTGCGCGGCCGGGCGCCGCGCGCGGAGATGCCGAGCCCGCCGTCCACCTCGACATCGACGTGGACGTCTGCGACCGCGCGGTCGCGCCGGGCTGCCCGGCCTCGGTGCCCGGCGGCCTGCAGGCGTGGGAGCTCCGCGCCCTCGTGCGCGGGATCGCGGGAGATCCCCGCGTGCGCAGTGCCGACGTCGTCGAGGTCGACGCGACCGCCGACGCCCCGGACGGCCGCACCGTGCGGCTCGCCGCGCTCTGCGTCCTCGACCTGCTCGCGGGCCTGCACGCCCGATCCGCCGACAAGGAGACTCTATGACCACGCTCGTCCTCGTCCGCCACGCGAAGAGCGACTGGGGCGATCCGGGACTCGACGATCACGATCGGCCCCTGAACGGACGCGGGATGGCGGATGCTCCCGTGCTCGCCCGCCGCCTGGCCGACACCGGCGTCCGGCTCGACGCGATCCTGTCGTCGACGGCGCTGCGCGCACGCACGACGGCGGCGTTCTTCGGCGCGGCGCTCGGCCTCGAGCCGGAGCTCGACCCGGAGCTCTACGGGGCTCCCGCCTCGCTGCTGCTGTCGTCCGCCGTGGATCGCGGCGTCGACGCGGTCATGGTCGTGGCACACGACCCGGGCATGACCGCCCTGGCCGAGCGCCTCTCCGGCGGCGGGATCGGCCACATGCCGACCTGCGCCGTGGCGACGTTCCGCTGGGAGACGCCCGACTGGACGGTCGCGACGGCCACCGACCCCGACGAGTGGGACGTCGACACGCCGCGCTGACGAGCCCGACCCGACGCGGCGGGCGTCCGCGCCGGCGCGCTGGGCGGCGTCCGCATCGGCGCGTGGCGTTCCCGGCGGATCAGACCTCGCGGCCGCTCCGGTAGACGCGGTGCACGAGCGGCACGCCCGGACGGTACGCGAGGTGCGTACGGGTCGGGGCGTCGAGGACCACGATGTCGGCGCGAGCCCCGGGGGCGAGGGTGCCCACGTCGTCGCGCGCAAGCGCACGCGCTCCCCCGGCGGTCGCCGCCCAGACGGCTTCGGCGACGGTCATCCCCATCTCGCGCACGGCGAGGGCGATCATGAGCGGCATCGACGAGGTGAAGCTCGTGCCCGGATTGCAGTCGCTCGCGAGGGCCACGGTCACGCCCGCATCGAGGAGGCGACGCCCACTCGGGTACGGATGCCGCGTCGAGAACTCCACGCCGGGCAGGAGGGTCGCGACGACGTCGCTGTCCGCGAGGGCGGCGACGTCCTCGTCTGTGAGGTAGGTGCAGTGGTCGAGCGACCAGATGTCCAGGTCCGTGGCGATCCGCACCGCGTCGCCGTATCCGAGCTGATTGCCGTGGAGCCGCGGCAGCAGGCCCGCCTCGATCCCGGCCAGGAGGATCCGCCGTGTCTCGTCGGGGGTGAAGGCCCCGGTCTCGCAGAAGACGTCGATCCACCGCGCGTGCGGACGGACGGCGTCGAGCATCTCGCCGCACACGAGGTCGACGTAGGCGTCGCGGTCGTCCGCGTACTCGGCGGGCACCACGTGCGCGCCGAGGTAGGTGACCTCGTCGGTCACCTCACGGGCGAGCCGCGCCAGCCGTGCCTCGCCGTCCCGGGTGAGGTCGTAGCCGGTCTTGATCTCGAAGGTCGTCGTGCCCTGGCGGTGGAACTCCCGGACGAAGCCCGTCAGCCGGGCGCGGAGCTCGTCCTCGGATGCCGCACGGGTGGCGGCGACCGTCCGACGGATGCCGCCCGCGGCATACGCCTGCCCCGCCATGCGCGCCTCGAACTCGTCGGCACGATCCCCGCCGAACACGACGTGCGTGTGGCTGTCGACGAACCCCGGCAGCACCGCCCGCCCGCCCGCGTCGACGAACGTCCGCCCGCCCGCCGCGCCGCCCGTCGTTCCGCGAGACCGCGCTCCCGCGTCGAGACCGCCGCCGTCGACCGCGGTCTCGACGCCCACGCCGGGTCTCGGCGCTTCCGGGGCGGGCGGGGCGGGCGGGGCGGATGCGGCGGGGCCGGCCCAGGCGACGCGGCCGCCGCGGATGAGGAGGGCGGCGTCGCAGATCAGGCCCGTCGGGTCGCCGGGGTCGTCGCCGAGACCCGGCGCGTTGGTGGTCAGCTCGCCGATGTTCGAGATCAGCAGCTCGCTCACGACGTGGCATCCCCCATCGGGATCGTGAGGCCCCGCTCACGGGCGACCTCGCGGGCGCGCTCGTATCCGGCATCCACGTGCCGCATGACGCCGGTGCCGGGATCGTTCGTGAGGACGCGCTCGAGCTTCTCGGCGGCGAGGGCCGTGCCGTCGGCGACGGTCACCTGGCCCGCGTGGATGGAGCGGCCGATGCCGACGCCGCCGCCGTGGTGGATCGACACCCAGGATGCCCCCGACGCGGTGTTGAGGAGCGCGTTCAGCAGCGGCCAGTCGGCGATCGCGTCCGATCCGTCGGCCATCGCCTCGGTCTCGCGGTACGGAGAGGCGACCGAGCCCGCATCCAGGTGATCGCGGCCGATGACGATCGGCCCTTTCAGTTCGCCCGAGGCGACCATCTCGTTGAACTTCAGTCCGGCGAGGTGGCGCTCCTTGTAGCCGAGCCAGCAGATCCGCGCGGGCAGCCCCTCGAAGCGGACCTTCTCCCCCGCCGCATCGAGCCAGCGCCGCAGCGCGGCATCCTCGGGGAAGAGCTCCGCGACGGCGCGGTCGGTCGCCGCGATGTCGGCGGGGTCGCCCGAGAGCGCGACCCACCGGAAGGGCCCGCGCCCCTCGGCGAACAGCGGGCGGATGTAGGCCGGCACGAACCCCGGGAAGGCGAAGGCCCGGTCGTACCCGCCGAGCTCGGCCTCGCGCCGGATCGAGTTGCCGTAGTCGAAGACGGCCGCCCCCGCGTCCTGGAATCCGACCATCGCCTCGACGTGGCGGGCCATCGACGCCCGCGCCCGGTCGGTGAACCCGGCCGGGTCGGCGGCCGCCGCCTGCTTCCACTCCTCGACGGACATCCCCGCCGGGAGGTACGCGAGCGGATCGTGGGCGCTCGTCTGGTCGGTCACGATGTCGATCGCGATCTCGCCCGCCCGGTGGCGGCGGAGCACCTCGGGGAAGACCTCGGCGGCGTTGCCGACGACGCCGATGCTGCGGGCCTCGCCCGCGGCGCGCGCGGCGGCCGCGCGGGCGAGAGCGGTGTCGAGGTCGTCGGTGTACTCGTCGAGGTAGCCGTGGGCGACCCGCCGGGCGAGTCTCGACTGATCGACGTCGACGATCAGGACCGCACCCCCGTTCATCGTGACGGCGAGGGGCTGGGCTCCGCCCATGCCGCCCGCTCCGGCGGTCAGCGTGAGGGTGCCGGCCAGGTCGTCCCGCCCGTCGCGCTCCGGCCGATCGGCGATCGAACGGGCGACCGCGGCGAACGTCTCGTACGTCCCCTGGAGGATGCCCTGCGTGCCGATGTAGATCCACGAGCCCGCCGTCATCTGCCCGTACATCGTGAGTCCGAGCTCCTCGAGGCGGCGGAACTCGGGCCAGGTCGCCCAGTCGCCGACGAGGTTCGAGTTCGCGATCAGCACCCGGGGAGCCCACTCGTGCGTGCGGAAGACGCCGACCGGCTTGCCCGACTGCACGAGGAGCGTCTCGTCGGGTTCCAGCTCGTCGAGGGTCCGCACGATCGCGTCGTACGCCGCCCAGGAGCGGGCCGCCCGACCCGTGCCGCCGTAGACGACGAGGTCCTCGGGGTGCTCGGCGACCTCGGGGTCGAGGTTGTTCATCAGCATGCGCTTGGCCGCTTCGGCGCCCCAGCTCCGGGCGGTGCGCTCCGGCCCGCGCGCGGCTCGGACGGGGTCACGGCGCGGGGACGGAGCCTCTCCGTTCACAACTCCGGAGATTGCGGGTTGGGGTGACGTATCCATGGGCTGTGCGACCTTTCGAGGAAGGATATCCGGAGTTGTGAACGGGCCGGGGCGGAACGGGCCGGGGCGGGGCGGGCCGGGGCGGGGCGGGTCAGGAGGTGAGGGGCGCGGCTGCTGCGGCGGCGCGGGCGACCGCCCCGGAGAGCACGAGCAGCGTGGTCCGCTCGATGTCGGGGCTCACCGCGCGGTCCGGGCCGGGGCCGGCGACGCCCGCGCCGCGCACGAGGTCGCGGACAGCGCCGGTCGCCGCGGCCGGAGCGAGCGGCGCGCGCAGGTCGAGGGCACGACAGCCCGTCATGACCTCGATCGCCAGCACCCGGGCGAGCCCGTCGACGGCCCGGCGGAGCTTGCGCGCCGCGGCCCACCCCATCGAGACGTGGTCCTCCTGCATCGCCGAGGACGGGATCGAGTCGACCGAGGCGGGGACGGCGAGGCGCTTCAGCTCGGAGACGATGCCCGCCGCGGCGTACTGCGCGATCATGAGGCCCGAGTCGACGCCGACCTCGTCCGCGAGGAAGGGCGGCAGCCCGTTGCTGCGGGTGCGGTCGAGGGCGCGATCCGTCCGACGCTCCGAGATCGAGGCGACGTCGGCGAGGGCGATCGCGAGGAAGTCCAGCACGTACGCGACGGGCGCGCCGTGGAAGTTGCCGTTGGACTCCACCCGCCCGTCGGGCGTGACGACCGGGTTGTCGACAGCGGAGGCCAGCTCCCGCGAGGCGATGAGGGCGGCATGGGCGAGCGTGTCGCGCGCGGCGCCGTGCACCTGCGGCGAGCAGCGCAGCGAGTAGGCGTCCTGCACCCGGGTGCACACGGCCGGGTCGCGGTGGCTCGCGACGATCCCCGAGCCCGCCAGCAGCGTCCGCAGCCGCGCCGCCGAGTCGCCCTGCCCCACCTGGGGGCGAAGGGCCATGAGGTCGGCGGCGAACACGGCGTCCGTGCCGAGCTGGCTCTCGATCGAGAGCGCCGCTGCGACGTCGGCGGTGTCGAGCAGCACACCCAGATCGTGCAGGGCGAGCAGCAGCATCCCGAGCATCCCGTCGGTGCCGTTGATGAGTGCGAGCCCCTCCTTCTCCTCGAGGACGAGCGGGGCGATGCCGGCGGCGGCGAGCGCGTCGGATGCCGCGACGAGCGCTCCGTCGGCGTTCCGCACGTCCCCCTCTCCGAGGGCGGCGAGCGCGACGTGCGAGAGGGGGGCGAGGTCGCCCGAGCATCCGAGCGAGCCGTACTCGCGCACGACGGGTGTGATCGCGGCGTTCAGCAGGGCGGCGTAGGTGTCGACGACGACCGGGCGCACTCCCGTCCGACCCGTCGCGAGGGTCTGCAGCCGCAGGAGCATGAGCGCCCGGACGACCTCGTCCTCGACCTCGGCGCCGGTCCCCGCGGAGTGCGAGCGGATCAGGCTCGCCTGCAGCTGACGCCGCCGTTCGGGGGCGATGAAGGTCGTCGCGAGGGCGCCGAACCCGGTCGAGATGCCGTAGTGGGGCTCCGGGTCGTCGGCGAGGCGCTCGATGAGGGCGCGCGTCTCGGCGACGCGTTCGCGGGCGGCGGGGGCGACCTCGACGCGTGCGCCGTGGCGCGCGACGGCGACGACCTCGGCGGGAAGGAGCGGACGCTCGCCGACGGTGACGGATGCGGGAGTGGGGTCGATCATGCTCCGATTCCATCGCGCCGCGGGGGCGCGCACCACGACGTCGTGACATCCTGTGTCTGTGATCCCAGACACAGGCGACCCGACCCCGCAGGTGCCCGCCGCCGACCAGACCCTGCGGATCCTGTCGTACCTCGCGCGGCAGCGCGGGCCCGTCGCCGCCCGGACGGTGTCGCAGCAGCTCGGCATCCCCCGCTCGAGCGTGTACCACCTGCTCACCGCGATGGCCGCGCACGGGTTCGTCGTGCACGTCGCCTCCGAGCGCCGGTGGGGGCTCGGCACCGCGGCGTTCGAGCTCGCCGGCGGCTACGCGCGGCAGCAGCCGCTCGCCCGGTTGGGGCGGCCGCTGGTCGCGGCTCTCGCCGACCGCTCCGGCGAGAGCGCTCACCTCGCCGTCATGACCGGGCGCGACGTGCTCTACCTCGTCGAGGAACGGGCGCCGCGCCGCCCCGCCCTCGTCACGGATGTCGGGGTGCGGCTCCCCGCCCACCTGACCGCGACGGGTCGGGCGATGCTCGCCGCGCTCCCGCGCGAACAGGTCCGGGCACTGTATCCCGACGCGGCGTCGTTCGCCGATCGCACCGGCGCCGGTCCGACGACGCCCCGCGAGCTGCGCGAGGTCCTGCGCGCCACCCGCGCCGCCGGGTGGGCGAGCGAGGACGGCGAGGTGACGCCGGGGTTCCGTTCCGTCGGCGTCGCCGTGCGCGACCACGCCGGATGGCCTGTCGCCGCCTTCGCGCTCACGTGGCGGGACGAGCCGGATGCCCAGGTCGACCCCGCGGCGCTCGCAGGCATCCTGGGCGAGGCCGCCGACGAGCTGGGGCGGCGCCTGCGCTGATCCGACACCGCCGCGCGACGGGACCCTCAGCGAACGGGTCGCCGCCCGGGCGCTGACTCGCGCCCACGCGCCGGGACCCTCAGCGGACGATGAGCCGCGGCTCGACGAGCACGTGGGCCGCACCGGCCTCGACGACCCGCGGCGTGATCACCGCCGAGTCGCCCATCAGCAGCTCGAGGACTCCCGCGGCGACGTCCTCGGGCAACTGCTCGACGCTGGGAAGCCCCAGTGCCTCCGCGGCCGGAGTGTTGTCGAAGCCGATGATCGTGAGATCGGGACGCCCTCCCGTCACGGCGGCCAGGTGTGCGCCGACGGCGAGCGAGTCGCTGGCGCAGACGATCGCATCGATGTCGTGCACCGCCAGCGCCGCCGCGACCTCCTCGCGCGCCCGCGCGACGCTCTCCGGCGCGGTGAGGCGCACACGAGGTCCATCGTCGGGCATGCCCGCCAGCCACCCCCGCTCGCGGTCGTCGCCCGTCCCCGAGCCCGCAGGCCAGCCGAGGAACGCGACGCGCGCACCTGCGCTCTGCTGCGCGTGCCAGGTCGCCTGCGCCGTGCCCGCGGCACCGTCGACGTCCACCCACAGGTGATCGGGGCGGGAGAAGTCGTCCTCGCCCCAGGGCCGCCCGAACGAGACGAACGGCACGGCGTTCTCGCGCAGCCACGCGGTCCGCGGATCGCCCGAGAAGGTCCCCGTGACCACGACGGCGTCGATGTCTCCGCCGTCGCGGAGGTCGGCCATCCGGCGGATCTCCTCCTCCGGTGTGCGCGCCGCGTAGAGCATCACCCGAAGGCCCCGGTCACCGGCGTGCTCGGTCAGCGCGTGGACGAACCGGTCGAGGACGACGCCCGAGATGCCGCCGGCGTAGGGGTCGAGGTGCACGCCGATGGTGGAGCTGCGACGCGTGCGCAGGCGACGCGCCGAGGCGTGCGGGGCGTAGCCGAGGCGGCGGATGGCGTCCTGCACGCGATCGCGCGTGGACTCGCGGACGATCGCGGGGGTGTTCAGCACGTTGCTCACCGTCTGGCGCGACACTCCCGCGGCGCGGGCGACGTCTTCGATGGTCGCGGATCTGTTCATGGGGCCTGGCCTTGACGAGTGCGGTCGTGGGCGTCTATCTTGACAAGCATTCCACAATTTGATCGTTCAAATACGCCCGATAGGCGGAATGCGATCGATCGAAGCCCGGGCCTTTCGGCCCCGTGCAACGGTGCACCAGACGAGTCCGCAGGGGCTCGAAGCGATCGAAGGAGATGCGATGAAGCGACACACAGCACGGACGCTGCTCGCGGCGGGAGGGCTGGCGGTCGCCACGTCCCTCGCGCTGACCGGCTGCGGACAGGGGTTCAGCGGAGGGGGCGACGCGACCGCGTCGGGCGACCTGACCTCGTCGGACAAGCCCCTCACGATCATGATCGGATCGAGCGGCGATGCCGAGACGACGGCGGTCACCGACGCCGTGGCCGCCTGGTCGAAGGAGTCCGGCACCGAGGCGAAGGTCGTCGCGGCCACCGACCTGTCGCAGCAGCTCTCCCAGGGCTTCGCCGCCGGTTCGCCGCCCGACCTCTTCTACCTGTCGACCGACCAGCTGGCCGGGTATGCGAGCAACGGCTCGCTCAAGGCGTACGGCGACATGCTGACGAACAAGGACGACTTCTACCCGTCGCTCGTGTCGAACTTCACCTACGACGGCACGTTCTACTGCGCGCCGAAGGACTTCTCGACGCTCCAGCTCGTGATCAACGAGGGGCTGTGGACGCAGGCGGGGCTGACCGACGCCG
Organism: Microbacterium sp. MMO-56; assembly: GCF_037146215.1. Lineage (NCBI taxonomy): Bacteria > Bacillati > Actinomycetota > Actinomycetes > Micrococcales > Microbacteriaceae > Microbacterium > Microbacterium sp. MMO-56. The sequence goes on along the minus strand of NZ_JBBCVW010000010.1, from coordinate 21,868 downwards.
ACATCCCGACCACCTGGGACCAGCTGGCCGCCGTCGCCGCGAAGCTCACGACGGGCACGACGAAGGGCCTCGTGTTCGGCGGGGAGTACGCCCGTCTCGGCGCCTTCATGGCGCAGGCCGGCGGACGCCTCGTCTCGGAGGACGGCACGACCGCCGAGGCGAACAGCGCCGCGAACGTCGACGCGCTCACCTACGTCCAGACGCACCTGCAGGACGGCACGTTCGCCTACGCGAAGGATGTCGGGGCCGGATGGGGCGGGGAGGCGTTCGGCAAGCAGCTGGGCGCCATGACGATCGAGGGCAACTGGATCACGGGCGCCCTCGGCGACTACCCCGATGTGCGCGTCAAGGTCGCGGAGCTCCCCGCCGGCCCCGCCGGCAAGGGGACGCTCCAGTTCACCAACTGCTGGGGCATGGCCGCCGACAGCCCGAACCAGAAAGCGGCCCTCGACCTCGTCCAGTACCTGACCTCCGCCGACCAGCAGCTGGCCTTCTCGAAGGCGTTCGGCCCGATGCCCTCCGTGCAGTCCGCGGCGGCGACGTGGAAGAGCGACAATCCCACGCTCGTCCCGTTCCTGACGGGAGCCGACTACGCGCAGGGCGTTCCGACCAACAAGGGCGCGGCGGATGTCATCACCGACTTCAACGCCCAGCTGGAATCCTTGAAGACCGGCGATCCGAAGGCCATCCTCGATTCCGTGCAGACCAACCTCGAGGCCGTCGTCGGCTGACGCCATGGCATCCTCCGTCGCCCCGGCCGCGACGCCGTCCGCGCCGGCCTCTCCCCCGCGTCCCCGCTCCGGCGGGGTGCACCGGGGGGAGGCCGCCGCTGGGTGGCTGTTCGTCTCGCCGGTCATCCTCATCCTCGGGACGTTCCTTCTCATCCCCGTCCTGATGGCCCTCTGGGTCAGCTTCTCCGACTGGTCCGGGCGGGGCAGCCCGCTCTCGCCGTCCGTCGGCTTCGTCGGTCTCGACAACTACGCGGCGATCACCACGGGCGGCGGTCTGCAGGAGCGCGACTTCGGCACCGCGCTACGCAACAACGCCTGGTACGTCCTGCTCGTCGTCCCGCTGCAGACGGTGCTCGCCCTCTTCCTCGCGGTGCTCGTGAGCCGGCGGATGCTGCGGGGTCGCGGCTTCTTCCGCACGGCGTTCTACTTCCCCTCGGTGACGAGCTCGGTCGCCATCACCGTCCTGTGGCTGTTCCTGTTCTCGTTCGCGGGCCCGGTGAACCAGATCATCGCGAGCCTCGGGGCGACCGGTCCGAACTGGTTCAGCGACCCGCGCGGCATCGTGCACGTGGCCCTCGCGGGCCTCGGCGTGCAGGACGGTCCCGCCGCGCTCACCGGCGGCGGCTTCCTCGGGCTGTCGTGGTGGGACTGGATCGCGGGACCCTCGGTCGCGATGTCCGCCCTCGTGCTGATGGCCGTCTTCACGACGAGCGGAACCTTCATGCTGCTGTTCATCGCCGCCCTGCAGAACATCGGCTACGAGCTCACCGAGGCGGGAATGATGGACGGCGCGAACGGATGGCAGCGTTTCCGCCACATCACGCTGCCGCAGCTGCGCCCGACGCTGTTCACGGTCGTCACGCTCGGACTCATCGGATGCTGGCAGGTGTTCGACCAGATCTACACCGGCACCCAGGGCGGACCGGCCAAGACGACGCTGACCCCGGCCTACCTGTCGTATACGGCGGCCTTCCAGAACCAGAACTGGGGCATCGGCGCCGCGATCGCCTTCATCCTCTTCGTCATCATCATCGTGTTCACCGTGTTCCAGCGCTGGGTGCTGCGCGAGCGCCCCGTATCGCGGCGCCGCATCCGCGCCTATCAGGTCCCGTCCCGGGCACCCGGCACCGAAGGGGGCTCTCGATGACCACCACCGCCCTGACCGAGGTCGCCGTCCAGACGGCTCCGGCCCCGCGTCCGACCCCGCACCGTCGACGGCTCACCCCGTCGCGCGTCGGGGGCCAGATCCTGCTCTACGCGATGCTCGTGGTGATGGCGCTGACCTACATCTACCCGTTCCTCGTGCAGGTGGCGACCTCGTTCAAGAGCGAGCAGGAGGCGGCATCCGACCCCATCTCGCTCCTTCCGCAGACGTTCACCACGGCGGCCTACGAGCGGCTGTTCCTGCACAGCGACTTCCCGCTGTGGTTCGCGAACTCCGCGATCGTCACGATCTGCGTCACCCTCGGGCGCGTGTTCTTCGTCTCGCTGGCGGGGTACGCGCTCGCGAGGCTCCAGTTCCGCGGCCGCGGCGTCGTGTTCGCGCTGGTCGTGGGCGTCATGGCCGTCCCGACCGTGGTGCTGCTGATCCCGAAGTTCCTCGTGCTGAACCAGCTCGGGCTCTACAACTCCTACGCGGGCATGATCCTCCCGCTCCTGGTCGATGCGGCGGGCGTGTTCATCATGAAGAACTTCTTCGAGTCGATCCCGACGTCCGTCGAGGAGCAGGCCCGGATCGACGGGGCCGGATCCTTCCGCGTGTTCTGGTCGATCGTGCTCCCGATGGCCCGGCCCGCCCTCATCACGATCGTGATCCTGTCGTTCCAGGGATCCTGGAACGAGCTGAGCCACTTCATCGTGTCGACGCAATCGCCCGAGCTCACGACCCTCACCAAGGGGGTCGCGTCGCTGGCCTCCGGCCAGCTCAGCCAGGGCACCCAGTATCCGTTGAAGCTCGCGGCGGCGGCGATCATGACCGTCCCCGTCGCGGTCCTCTTCTTCATCTTCCAGAAGCGCATCATGAACACCAGCGAAGGAGCCGTGAAGGGATGACCCCCGGCCTGCAGCCATTCCTCTCCGACCGTCTCGTGGCACTGTCGGCCCCCACCCAGGTGTGGTCGGGGCAGGACGGCGACCTCGGGTCCGCGCCGATCGACGGCGTCTACCACGGCGACACCCGCGTCATCCGGGGCGTCGCGGTCGAGTACGCGGGGGTCGGGGCCGGGGCGTCCTTCGTGCGGCCGGAGACGATCGGGGCCGTCATCCTCGACGCGCGCCGGGTGCGGATCGACGCCCTGCTGCGTGCCGTCGATGACGAGGGGCCCGATCCCCGCGTTCGACTCTCGCGGGAGCGGACCGTCGGCGACGGCCGCGTGACCGAGACGCTGACCGTGCACTCCCACCTCGACACGCCACTGACCGTGCGGCTGCGGGTGCGCATCGGAGTCGAGATCGCCCCGCTGCAGGAGGTCAAGGCCGGCGACCCCACGCCGCATCCGGTCGAGATCGTCGCGGACGACTTCGCGCTCGTGGCCCGGTCGGGGTCCGTCGCGCTGCACCTCGACGCCCCCGCAGCGCGGCTGACCCGGGACGACGCGTCGAGCGAGGTGCACGCGGAGTGGGAGCTCGCCGTCCCCGTGCGCGGGATCGCCGGGGTCGAGTGGTCGGCCCGGATGCACGATCCGGCGCTCGTCGTCCGCGGCGCGACGAGCTCCGCACCCTGGACGGCGCCGGGCGACGCACCGGGGCAGGACCCGCGGCTGGGCCGCTGGCTCGATCGCGCGCTGTCCGATCTCGATGCCCTCCGGCTGTCACTGCCCGAGCACCCGGAGGACGAGTTCTTCGCCGCGGGAGCCCCGTGGTTCTTCACCCTCTTCGGCCGCGATTCGCTGTGGGCGGCCCGGCTGATCCTTCCCCTCGATCGGCGTATGGCGGAGTCGACGCTCCGGGTGCTGGCGCGCCTCCAGGGCGCAAGGGCAGATCCCGCGACGGCCGAGCAGCCCGGCAAGATCATGCACGAGCTGCGCGCCGGCACCCTGGCGATGCCCGGCGAGGGCATCGTCCTGCCCCCTCTCTACTACGGCACCGTGGATGCGACGCCGCTGTGGGTGTGTCTCCTCGTCGACGCCGTGGCCGCCGGGATGCCCGAGGATCAGGTGCGTCCGCTGCTGCCGCACCTCGAGGCCGCGCTCGACTGGATCCGCTCGAACGCCGGCGAGGACGGCTTCCTCGAGTACCTCGACGAGACCGGCCACGGCCTGTCGAATCAGGGCTGGAAGGACTCCGGCGACTCGATCCAGTGGCGCGACGGAACGCTCGCGGCCGGCCCGATCGCGCTGTGCGAGGTGCAGGGCTACGCGCACGAGGCGGCGATCGGCGGGGCGGATCTGCTCGACCGCTTCGGCCGCCCCGGCGGCGGCGAGCTCCGCGCCTGGGCCGCTGGCCTGAAGGAGCGGTTCGCCGACCGGTTCTGGGTGACCACCCCCGAGGGCCGCTACCCCGCGATCGCCCTCGACCGGCACAGCCGCCCCGTCGACACCCTGACGACCAACGCCGGGCACCTGCTCGGCACGGGCATCCTCGATCCCGCGGAGGAGCGTGCCGTCGCCGACCTGCTGGTGGGTGAGAGCGTGTCATCCGGCTTCGGGCTGCGCACCCTCTCGACGGGTGCCGCCGGATACTGGCCGCTCAGCTATCACGGGGGCAGTGTCTGGACGCACGACACCGCGATCGTCGCGCGCGGGATGGCCCAGGCCGGGCTCGCCGCGCAGGCTCGCGAGGTCGTCGACGGCATGCTCGCCGCCGCCGAGGCGTTCGAGCAGCGCGTCCCCGAGCTGCACGCGGGAGACGATGCGCGATCGGTCCCGCGTCCCGCTCCGTATCCCGCGGCATGCCGACCGCAGGCGTGGTCGGCCGCCGCCGCCGTGACGGCGTGGGCAGTGCTCGGCGGCTCGGGTCAGTCGACCTTCGCGACCGCTCCCCCGGTGAGCCGGACGAGCTCGTCGTAGCTCAGGGGGAAGACGGTGTGCGGAGTACCGCCCGCCGCCCAGATCTGCGGGAACGCGGCGAGCGCCTCGTCGATCACCGTGGGAAGGGGCGCCGGGTGGCCCGTCGGCGCGACGCCGCCGATGACCTGCCCCGTCGCGGTGCGGACCTGTTCGGGCGTCGCCCGCCGGATCGACGTCCGCCCGAGCCGGTCGGCGAGGGCCACGGTGTCGACCCGGTGCGCGCCGCTGGTCATGACGAGTAGCGGCTCGTCATCCGACCAGAATACGAGGCTGTTGGCGATCGCGCCGACCTCGACGCCGACCGCCTCGGCCGCCGCAGCGGCGGTCGCCGCCGCATCCGGAAGCACGACGATCTCGCCGCCGATGCCGTTCGCGCGCAGAGCATCCTGGACGAGCCGACTGCGCGCGGGGAGGTTGTCCGTCATGTCGCCAGCCTAGGGCCTGGGCTCCCCCCCTGCCCCGGCCGCGCCGGCGTCGGCGCCGGCGGCCCGACCCCACCGGCGGCGTCCCGCCCGGCCGTCGGCTGGGGCGGCGGATCCCGCGTCTCCTGTGTCGAAAGCAGGCTAGACCGCCCCTCCGCCCGTGGCGACCACCGTCCGCCGCCCCTTCAGCCTGCCGACGTCACCCGGCGCCCTATCCCGACCGCCACCCGGGCAGGATCCCCACCACCACCCGAGCAGGATCCCGACCACCACCCGAGCAGGATCCCCACCACCACCCGGGCAGGATCCCCACCACCACCCGCACCCACCACTCAGCACCGCTCCGACCCACCACCCCCATGTGGGCGGTGGGCGGCCCGGCCAGCCCGCGTTCGCAGGGTGTGCCGTGTCGAAAGCAGGCCAGACCACCGCTCCGACCCGGGCGGCAACCATCGGGCGACGTTTCAGCCTGCCGACGACACCATCCGTCGGCGGACGAGGATTCCGCGGAGCGCGGCCGACACCCGGTCTGGATGCCACAGGATGTCCTCGGCGATGAAGCGCATCGTGAGGTACCCCCGCTCCGCCGCCGCGAGGTCGCGACGGAGGTCCGCACGCTGGGCCTCCCACGAGGAATGGAACTCCCGACTGTCGCACTCGACGATGAGCCATCCATCGACCAGGAAGTCGACGCGCCCCACACCGTCGATGCGGACCTGCACCTCGAAGGGTCGGCCGATCGCTCGCAGCAGCAGCCGCATCAGCGATTCCGGACCCGACTCGGCGCGGGCGTCGAGAAGCGGCCTCAACCTGCGGAACCGCCGCGGCAGCGCATCGAACACCTCGTCGAGATCGTCGTCGTGGAGCACGCCGAGGTGCAGGGCCGAGTCGAGTGTGGCGATGGCGGAGCGCGGATCCTGACACCGGACCGCGTCGATGACGGCGTCCACGGGCTCGACGCACAGCCCGTCGTGCGCGGGCACACGACGGAGCCTCCGGCGATGCACCAGGACTCCGGGCGGATTCGTGTCCAACCGCGCGGCCGTGCGGTCGATGTGGACGTGCAGGTCGCCTCGAACCAGCACGAACACGCCGCGACGACGCAACTCCGACACGCACGTGAGCCGGCCGCGCAGCTGCGCCGCCCGGACACAATCCGGATCCGTGTCCGCCCCGCAGTATGCGCCCCGTCGAGGGCGCAGAAGTCGTCCGTCTCGGACCCCGTCTGCGATCTGCCGCGCCGTGAGCCCCGCGCGTCGGAGCGCTCGCGTGCGCCACAGGCGAGGGACGGCGGTGGGAACAGACATGCCGATACCCTGCGCCGTCCGCCGTGGACCTTGTCGCCCTTCCGTCCCAGATGTGGACGAATCACCCCGATGCCCGACTGGGGAGGGGACCGCCGCACTTGCCGACTCCCGCCCAGCCCCTCCGTCCCACGACCTCCGATCGGCGCCCCCGTTCGACCGGCAGGCCCGACCCGGCGTGTCGAGCCCGGCCACCCGCGCCAGCAACGATCGAGCCTGCTTTCGGCACGAAACCCCGGCACCCCACCTCGACTTCAGCCCGCCCGAGGCCCCGCCATCCGCGCCGGCGCCGAACCGCCGCCGGGAATCGGCGACCCCGTTCGGCCGGCAGGCCGGACCCGGCGTGTCGAGCCCCGCCACCCGCGCCAGCGCCGATCCAGCCTGCTTTCGGCACGAAACCCCGAGGCGTCGACCGACTCCACCCCACCAGAGGCCTCACCCGGCCCCCGGCTCACCCACAGACACCCCACCCGACACCTCACCCCCGAACCGCCGGGGGACGGGGCACAATGGACGGGGACGCCGCACAGCCGCAGCGCCCGCAGAGCACAGCCCACAAGGCCGGCCGAAAGAAGATGCGATGACGCACACCCTGCCCCTGCCCGACTTCACCCACGAACGCGTGGAGGTGACCACGGGCCCGCGCAGCGGCCTGATGATCACCGTCGCCCTCCACTCCTCGGCGCTCGGATCCGCCTTGGGCGGCGCCCGCCTGTGGGCCTACCCGCACTGGAGCGACGCCGTCGGCGACGCCCTGCGCCTCTCCGCGGCGATGACGCTCAAGAACGCCGCGGCGGGGCTCGACGCCGGGGGCGGCAAGTCCGTCATCTGCCTGCCGCCCGGGGCCGTGCTCGACGCCGAGCGCCGCCGGGCCGCCTTCCTCGACCTGGGCGACGCCGTCGAGCGGTTCGACGGCCTGTACCGCACCGCCGAGGACGTCGGCTCGACCACCGAGGACATGCTGACCGTGAGCGAGCGCACCGCGCACGTCGTGGGCCTCCCCGACGCCGTCGGCGGATCGGGCGAGCCGGCGGGGCCCACGAGCCTCGGCGTCTACGAGTCGCTGCGCGCCACCCTGGAACGGGTCACCGGGTCGCCCGACGTCGCGGGCCGCCGCATCACGATCTCGGGCCTCGGTCAGGTCGGCGGGCGCCTCGCCGTGCGTCTCGCCGCCGAGGGCGCGGTGCTCACCGTGACCGATGTCGACCCGCGCAAGAGCTCGCTCGCGAACGATCTGGATGCGGCGTGGGTCGACCCCGGAACAGAGCACCTCGTCGAGGCGGACGTGTTCGTCCCGGCCGGCATCGGCGGACTGCTCGACGACGCCGTCATCGACGCCCTGGCCGCCCGCGCCGTGTGCGGTCCGGCGAACAACCCGCTCGCGCACCGCTCCGGAGCCGATCGCCTCGCCGCCCGCGGCATCCTGTACGCGCCCGACTTCGTGGTCAATGCCGGAGGCGTGGTGTACCTCGACCTGGAGGCGAAGGGGATCGGGTCGCGCGGCGAGATCATGGACCGCGTCGCCGGCATCGGCGGGTCGCTGCGCGCCCTGTTCGCCGACGCCGATGCCCGCGGCGTCACGCCCCTCGAGGCCGCCGAGCACCGAGCCGCTGCCAGGCTGCGCGCGGCGGCCTCCCCCGTCGTCGCCGTCTAAGCGCACCCTCCGTACTCGGTCTCACGAATGCTGGTACCGAGTACGGAGGGATGCCACAATGGCGGGAACCGGCGACGCTGCCGGCCCCGCGCCGTCGAAGGAGACCGCCCGTGTTCGAGAGCCCGTTGCCCGATGTCGAGATCCCCGAGGCGAGTATCTACGACGACCTCTTCGGCGACCTGACCGCCGAGGACGCCGGGCGCGTCGCCCTGATCGACCCGGCGACGGGCGCGGAGACCACGTACGGCGCCCTGAAGGCCCAGATCGACGCGTTCGCGGGAGCGCTGGCCGCGCGCGGCGTCGGGAGCGGGACGGTCCTCGGGCTCCTCTGCCCGAACGTCCCGGCGTTCGCGACGGTCTTCCACGGGATCCTCCGCGCGGGCGCCACCGTCACGACCATCAACTCCCTCTACACGGCGGGCGAGATCCAGAAGCAGCTGTCGGATGCCGGCGCCACGTGGCTCGTCACGGTGACGCCGCTGCTCGAGCAGGCGCGGGCGGCCGCGGATGCCGTCGGCATCGACGCGGCCCACCTCATCGTCCTGGACGGCTCCCCCGACACCGCACCCGGCAGCCCCACCCTGCGCGAGCTCCTCTCGGAGGGCGCACCCGCGCCGGAGGTGCACCTCGACCCGGCGACGCACGTCGCGGTGCTCCCCTACTCGTCGGGCACGACCGGGGTGCCCAAGGGCGTCATGCTCAGCCATCGGAACCTCGTCGCGAACGTCGCGCAGTGCCGCGCGGCGATCGACCTGTCCCCGACGGATCGGGTGCTCGCCGTCCTGCCGTTCTTCCACATCTACGGGATGACGGTGCTGCTGAACCTGGCTCTGAAGCAGCGCGCCGCCCTCGTGACGATGCCGCGCTTCGACCTCGCGCAGTTTCTCGAGAACATCCAGAGCTTCCGCTGCACGTACCTCTACATCGCCCCGCCCATCGCCGTCGCCCTCGCGAAGCATCCCCTCGTCGACCGGTACGACACCTCGACGGTCCACACCGTGTTCTCCGGCGCGGCTCCGCTCGACGGCGAGACGGCGGAGCTCGCGGGCCGCCGCCTCGGCGCCCGGATGATGCAGGGGTACGGGATGAGCGAGCTGAGCCCCGTCTCGCACGCGATGCCGTACGGCCGGGACGACATCCCGGTGAGCTCGGTCGGCGTCATGGTCCCGAACACGCAGAACAGGCTCGTCGACACCGAGACCGGCGAGGAGATCACGGAGGTCGGCGAGGACGGCGTGACCCGCCCGGGAGAGCTGTGGGTGCGGGGGCCGAACGTCATGCTGGGCTACCTCGGGCGCCCCGATGCGACCGCGGAGACGCTGGATGCCGACGGGTTCCTGCACACCGGAGACGTCGCCGTCTATCACGAGGGCGGTTACTTCTCGATCGTCGACCGGGTGAAGGAGCTCATCAAGTACCACGGCTACCAGATCGCCCCAGCCGAGCTGGAGGCCCTCCTGCTCAGCCATCCGCAGGTGATGGATGCCGCGGTCATCGGCATCCTCGACGAGGAGCGGGAGGAGATCCCGAAGGCGTTCGTCGTGGCCGCCGCCGACTCCGGCCTCACCGCGGACGAGGTCATGGCCTTCGTCGCCGGGCAGGTGGCGCCGTACAAGAAGGTGCGGCGCGTCGAGTTCGTCGACGCCATCCCGAAATCGGCCTCGGGCAAGATCCTGCGCAAGGATCTGCGCGCACGGGAGGGCGCCGCCTGATCGCCGGCGATCGCCACCCGATCGCCGCTCGGTCGCCGCGGTTCAGCCGCCGCGGGTGTGCGCCGCGTAGGCGGCGGGCGTGAGTCCGAACCGCTCCCGGAAGGCGGCGATGAAGCTGCTCGCCGCGTCGTAGCCGACCGCGAGCGCGGTCCCCTGCACGGATTCGCCGGTGAGGAGCAGCCCGACCGCGACCTGCAGTCGCGCACGCACGCGCCACTCCCGGAACGTGCACCCGGTGTCGGCGACGAAGGCGCGCGCGATCGTCTTGGTGCTGACGCCGAGCGACGACGCCCACTCCGCCAGGTCGCGGGGGTCGGCCGGGTCGGCGAGGAGCGCATCCGCCACGGCGCGCGCCCGCGGATCGACCGGCAGCGCGATCACCTGACGCGACGAGCGCGCATCGCGCACGACGTCGTCGAGGAGCGCAGCGCACAGCCGCCACCGACGCGAGCGCCGATCCCCCGTCGCCAGGTGATCGAGCACGCCCGCGGCGAGGCGATCGATGTCGAGCAGGCGCGCCCCCTCGGCGGGGTCGTCGCGGAGCATACCCGGATCGGTATAGACGCTGATCAGATCGCCGTGCTCGCGGAACAGCATCGCGTGCGGAGCTCCCGCCGGGATCCACGCCGCGTGCTCGCCGCGCAGGTGCCACCGCTGACCACCGACGCTGAGCTCCATCGCGCCCCGCCGCATCCACGCGAGCTGATCCTGGTCGTGGTGGTGGAGCTCGAACCCCTCCTCGGGTGCGACGACATACGACTCGACGACGAGGCGCCCGGATGTCCGCTGATCGACGCTCGGGATCTCGCGCTCCCGATCACGGGGAAGCCGATATCGATCGGCGGACAGAGCGGTGTCCGATGACAACAATGGCTGACTCCTCGGCGTGATGGCGCGACTGATTAGGCAAGGCTAACCTAGCGCCGATTCCCTTCCCGAAGAACGAGGCCTCCATGACCGTCCCGCACGCCCCTGCACGCCGCTCCCGCGGCTCCCTCCGCATCGCCGCCGTCGGCGCCGCCCTCGCCGCCGTCGCGGCACTGCTGACCGGATGCGGCGCGGCCGCCGCTCCCGCCGCCGAGCGCAACGCGACGTACACGACGACGGCCACCGACACCTTCCCCGTGACGGTCACCCACCAGTTCGGCGAGACCGTCATCCCGAGCGAACCGCAGCGTGTCGTCGTGGTCGGCATCACCGAGCAGGACATCCTGCTCGAGCTCGGCGTCCCCCCGATCGCGACCACCGAGTGGTACGGCGAGCAGCCCTACGCGGTCTGGCCGTGGGCGACGGACCTGCTCCACGGCGCGGAGCCGACCGTGCTGCAGACGGGCGACGGCTTCGAGTTCGAGAAGATCGCGTCGCTGTCCCCCGACCTGATCGTCGGCACCAATGCCGGGATGAGCCAGGAGGACTACACCAAGCTCTCGGCGATCGCCCCCACCATCACGAACGACGACCCGTCGCGCCCCTACTTCACGTCGTGGCAGGACCAGACGCGCCTGGTCGCCCAGGCGGTCGGCCGCAGCGCCGCGGGCGAGGAGCTCATCGACGGCGTCGAGAAGGCGTACACGGCGGCGCGCGAGGCGCACCCGGAGTTCGCCGGACTCACCGCGAACTTCTCGCAGGGCGGACCGTACGACGGCAACATCTACGTCTACCCGGATGGCCTGAACACCGACTTCCTCACCGACCTCGGCTTCGTCATCACGCCGGGCCTCGAGAAGTACGCAGCTCAGCCGGGCCAGCAGGCCCTCATCTCGGGCGAGAACATGTCGCTCATCGACGCGGATGTCCTCGTGTTCGCCACCGAGAAGTCCGAGGATGTGGCCACGCTCCTCCAGTTCGGCACGACCTCGTCGCTGCGCGCGGTCTCGGGCGGCCACACCGTCTACACGGACGGCGAACTCGCCGGTGCGATCTACTTCCTGACGCCGCTCAGCCAGAAGTACGTCCTGGAGAAGCTCCTGCCGCGCCTCGAGAAGGCCGTCGCGGGCACGTCTCCGCAGACCGTCGAAGGCTGAGGCTCCGGTGGCCGCACCGATCGCGGTCGGGGCCCGCGCACCGCGGGGCGACCACGCGCCGTCTCCGCGGTCGCGCCGCCTCGTCGGTGGGGCAGCCGTCGCCCTCGCGCTCGCCCTCGCGATCGCGATCAGCATCTGCGTGGGCTCGAGCTCCCTGAGCCTCGCGGAGATCTGGCATGCGCTGACGAGCCCCGACGGCACGACGGCCGACCGCACTGTCCTGGATCTGCGCATCCCGCGGACGCTCGCCGCGCTCGTGGCGGGAGTGTGCCTGGGGCTCTCGGGCGCGCTGATCCAGGCGCTCACCCGCAACCCGCTCGGCGACCCCGGGATCCTCGGGGTGGACGCGGGGGCGGCGTTCTTCGTCGCGATCGGCGTCGCCGTCGGCGCCTCCGCTCCGGCGCAGTACCTGCCGTGGGCGTTCGGCGGCGCGCTCGTCGCGACCGCCGCGGTCACCGCGATCGGCGCGGTGGGCCGCCGCGCCGATCCCGTCGGGCTCACTCTCGCGGGTGTCGCCCTGAGCGCGGTCCTCGTCGGGATGACCTCGGCCATGATGCTCCTGGATCCGGTCACCTTCGCTCGGCTGCGCGCGTGGAACGCGGGCTCCTTCGTCGACCGGGGCTACGACGTCCTCCTGCCTGCCGTGCCGTTCGTCCTCGCGGGGCTCGTGCTCGCCCTCGCCTGCGGCCCGGCCCTCAACGCGCTGGGCCTCGGCGACGACCTCGCCAGCGCGCTCGGCGCCCGGATCGTGCGCACCCGCGTGCTCACCGTGATCGCCGTCACCCTCCTCGCCGGGTCGGCGACGGCCATCGCGGGCCCGATCGCGTTCGTCGGCCTCATGGCCCCGCACGTCGCACGCTGGATCGTCGGGCCCGACCAGCGCCGCATCCTGCCGCTGTCGATGGTGATCGCCCCCATCGTGCTCCTCGCCGCCGACACGATCGGGCGCGTCGTGCTGTGGCCGAGCGAGGTCCCCGTCGGGATCGTGACGGCGTTCGTCGGGGCGCCCGTGCTGATCCACCTCGTCCGCCGCGCGAACGCGAGCACCCTGTGAGCGCCGCACCCGCCGTCCGTCCGGCGCCGCCGCGAGACGCCGCGCTCGTCGTGCGCACCCGCTTCGTCTCGGCGCGCGTGCACCGACGCACCCTCGTCCTCTGCGTCGTCGCCGCCCTCCTGCTCGCAGCCCTTGCGTTGGCCGCCCTCTGCCTGGGCGACCTGCCGCTCGCTCCCGGCGACGTCCTCGCCGCGCTCACCGGGAACGGGAACGGCATCGCCGCCACGGTCGTCCTCGAGTGGCGCCTGCCGCACGTCCTCGCCGCGGTGGTCTTCGGCGCCGCGCTCGGCGCATCGGGGGCGATCTTCCAGTCGCTCACGCGCAACCCGCTCGCAAGCCCCGACATCATCGGCCTCTCGGCGGGGTCGTACGCGGGCGGTCTGATCGTCATCATCGTGTTCGGAGCGGCCGCGGGCTCGCTGCCCGTCTCCGCGGGCGCGGTCGTCGGGGGTCTCGCCACCGCGGCGGTCGTCTACGCACTGTCGTACCGGCGCGGCATCCAGGGCTTCCGGCTGATCATCATCGGGATCGGCGTCGCCGCAATGCTCCAGGCGACCAGCACCTACCTGCTGCTGCGCGCGAAGCTCGAGGTCGCCATGATCGCGTCGGTGTGGGGCGCAGGTTCGCTCTCCTCCGTGGGATGGGGCCAGTTCACGACGGGGGCGATCACGATCGCCGTCGTGTTCGCCGTCCTCATCGGGATCGGATCGTCGCTGCGTCAGCTCGAACTGGGCGACGACGCAGCGAAGGCCCTCGGATCGCGGGTCGAACGCGCGCGGCTCGCCCTCGTGGTGTGCGGAGTCGCGCTCACCGCGGTCGTCACGGCGTGCGCGGGGCCGATCGCCTTCGTGGCCCTCGCAGCCCCGCAGATCGCCCGGCGCATCACCCGGTCGCCCGGCACCGCGCTGGTTCCCTCCGCCCTGGCCGGAGCCCTCGTGCTGCTGGCCTCCGACCTCGTCGCCCAGCACGCGCTCCCCGCCCGACTCCCCGTCGGCATCGTGACGGTCGTGGTGGGCGGCGCGTACCTGATCTGGCTGCTCGTCCACGAAAACCGGAGACGTCCATGACCCCTCCCGCCCGCCTCTCCGCCCACGACGTCACGATCGGCTACGACCGCCGCGTCATCTCCCGCGACCTGTCCGTCGACATCCCGGACGGCTCCTTCACGGTGATCGTCGGAGCCAACGCCAGCGGCAAGTCGACCCTGCTGCGCGCCCTGTCGCGCCTGCTCACGCCCACGGCGGGAGCGGTCCACCTGGACGGACGCGAGCTGCGCACGTACCGGTCGAAGGAGTTCGCGCGGACCGTCGGGCTCCTCCCCCAGACCTCGCTCGCGCCGGACGGCATCCGCGTGCGCGACCTCGTGGCGCGCGGGCGGCATCCGCACCAGACGTTCCTGCAGCAGTGGACGCCCACCGACGAGGATGCCGTCGGCACCGCCCTGGGAGTGACGGGCACCGACGATCTCGCCGAGCGTCCCGTCGCCGAGCTCTCCGGCGGGCAGCGGCAGCGGGTGTGGATCGCCATGGCGCTCGCGCAGCAGACCGAGATCCTCCTCCTCGACGAGCCGACGACGTTCCTCGACATCGCGCACCAGATCGAGCTGATGGAGCTGCTCACCGACCTGAACCGCGGCGGCACGACGCTCGTCGCCGTCCTGCACGACCTCAACCAGGCGGCCCGCTACGGCACGCACCTGATCGCGGTGAAGGACGGGGAGATCGTCGCGGAGGGCGCGCCGGCGGAGGTGGTGACCGCCGAGATGGTGGAGCACGTCTTCGGGCTGCCCTGCGTCGTGGCCCCCGACCCCGTGACGGGGACGCCCGCGGTCTCCCCGCTCGGCCGGCACCGCGAGCGGAGCGCGCCGTGAGAGCACCCCGTCCCCTGCCGATGCTGCTGCAGGCGCCTCCCGAGCCGCTGCGGGCGCGCGAGATCCGGATCGACGCGGCGACCACCCCGACGCGATTGACGCTGCGCGTGATGGCCGGGGCGCCGCGGTTCACCGTGCCCGCGGCGGCGCTCTCGGTCACGCATCAGATCGGCGAGGCCCTCGTGCCCGTGCTGGTCGGGGTCACGATCGAGCGGGCCGTCTCCACCGGCGACCTCGGGCAGCTTCTCCTCTGGCTGGCGGTGCTGGCGGCGGACGTCCTGATGCTGTCGTTCTCGTGGCGCTTCGGCTCCCGCCTCGCGGAACTCGGGATGCTCACGGTGCAGCACGCGCTGAGGGAGCGGGTCGTCGGGCACCTGCTGCGTCGCGCACCCCGGGCCGGGCGCCCGTCCGAACAGCCGGGCGTCGCGGTGTCGATCGGCACCTCGGACGTCAATCGGCTCTCCGAGGCCGTCGAGATCGCCGTCTATCCGCTCGGCCAGCTCGCCGCGGTCCTCTTCGGAGGCGCCGTCCTGCTGTCGGTCGCGTGGCCGCTCGGGGTCGCGGTGCTCGTCGGCGTGCCCGTGCTGCTGTGGGTCACCGAGCGCGCGGGGCGGACACTCCGCGACCGCAGCGGCGTGGAGCAGGAGGCCGCCGCGACCGCGGCGGGCCGGGCGGCGGACCTCCTGGCGGGCTACCGGGTCGTCCGCGGGATCGGCGCCGAGGACGAGGCGACCCGCCGCTACCGGCGCGCCAGCCGGGCGGCCCTGCACGACACGCTGCGCGCACGCCGCGCCGAGGGCGCCTTCGGCGGCACGATGAGCGCCGTCACGGGTCTCTATCTGACGGCGATCGCGGTCTGGGCCGGCCTTCTCGCGGCGCACGGAGCGATCGGCCTCGGCGCGTTCGTCGCCGTGGTCGGCCTCACCCAGTTCCTCATCGATCCGCTCGCGAGCCTGGCCCTGTCCACGGGGTCGTGGTGGGCCTCGGCGACGGCATCCGCGTCTCGCGTGCTCGACCTGCTGCGCGACAGCGAGCGGGCGTCGGCTGCGCGCGAATCCGAAGGGGCGGGCGGGAGCCTCGACGCGAGCGTCGACACGGACCCCGACCCCGGCGTCTCCCGCCTGCTGAGCGCTCTCTCCGACGTGCCGCCCGGCGCCCTCGTCGTCGCCGAGGTCGGCGGCCCGGCCGCCGAGGCGGTCCTCGCCCGCCTCCCGGAGCGGCATCCGGACGCGCTCCACGTGCCGCACGGAGCGCACCTGTTCTCGGGGTCGGTGCACGAGAACATCGCCCTAGGCGGCGGCCTCGACCGCACGCGCATCGCCGCTGCGGCCGTGTGGGCGGCGTGCGACGACGTCGAGGCGGCACTCCCCCGGGGCTTCGACAGCCCGGTGGGCGAGGGCGGATCGGCCCTCTCCGGCGGTCAGCGAGAGCGTCGCCCTCGCCCGGGCACTGGCCCGTGACCCCGACCTCCTGGTGCTCCACGAGCCGACGACCGCCGTGGACGCCGTCACCGAGGCTCTGATCGCGAGCCGGCTCCGCCGCGCCCGCGCCGGTCGACGCACGATCGTCGTGTCGCGCTCTCCCGCGTTCGTCGCCGTGGCGGACCGCGTCGTGCGGGAGGGGGACGCATGATGCCCGGCCCGCTCCCGGTCGCGCCGCTGCGCGTCGTCCTGCGCACCCTCCGTCGCTCCGCAGATCTGGAATGGTGGCGGGTGCCCGCGCTCATCGCCGTCCTGCTCGCCGCCGCGGCAGCCGGCGTCGTGGGGCCGCTCGCGATCGGCGCGGTCGTCGATCGCGCCCGCGCGAGCGACGTCGCCGCGGACGCGCGTCTCGTCTGGATCCTCGGCGCCGTGATGGCGGCGGCCGTCGTCGTCGGCGCCGTGCTCGGCGCGGTCGGCGTGGTCGCCTCGTCGGCGCTGTGCGAGCGGACCCTGGCCGTCATCCGCGAGCGGATGGTCGAGGCGGCTTTCGCCCTCCCGCAGGAGCGCGTCGAGGCCGCCGGCACGGGCGACCTCGTCGCGCGCGCCGGTGACGACGTGGCGGAGGTCTCCGACGCCGTTCCGCGCGTCGTGCCCGCCCTCGTGGGCGCCCTGTTCACGATCGTCGTCACCGTCGTGGGGATGACCGCGATCGACCCCTGGTACGGCCTGGCGACCCTCGTCATCGTGCCCCTCCACGTGTTCGCCGTCCGTCGCTACCTGCGCACCGCCCCTCAGGTCTACGCCGCCGAGCGCGCCGCGATGTCGGAGCGTGCGCAGCACCTCCTCGAGGCGCTGCGCGGCATCGGCACGGTTCGCGCCTACGGCCTTCAGGGACCCCTCGGCGCACGCGTCGCGAAGGCCTCGTGGCAGGTCGTGCGCTGGACGATGCGGGCACGGGGCATCCAGAACGTGTTCTTCGCGCGCCTGAACGGCGCGGAGTACGCGGGCATGGCCGCCCTCCTCGTCACGGGCTTCGTGCTCGTCTCGACGGGGCTCGGCACGCTCGGCGGGGCGACGGCGGCGATCCTGCTGTTCATCCGGCTGTTCGGCCCGATCAACCAGCTCCTCTTCGTGGTCGACGACCTGCAGTCGGCGCTGGCGTCGCTCGGTCGGATGATCGGGGTCATCGACGCCGCCGCCGACGCTCCGGAGCCGACGGTGTCGGCGGCGCCGTCGGAGGGTGGCACGGCCGCGCCGGCGGGAGACGGCACCGTCGATACGGACGGCTGGCGGATGACCGGAGTGTCGTACGCGTACGCGGACGGCCCCGAGGTCGTGCGGGACGTCACGCTCGAGGTCGCGCCGGGCGAGACGGTCGCTCTCGTCGGCGCCTCCGGAGCCGGCAAGTCGACGCTCGCGGCGATCGCCGCGGGCATCCATCACCCCTCCCGCGGCGACGTCGCCCGTCCCCCCGCCGTCGCGCTCGTCACGCAGGAGGTGCATGTGTTCGACGGCTCGCTGCGCGAGAACCTGACGCTCGCAGCACCCGACGCCGACGATGTCGCGCTGCGGGCCGCGCTGGAGGCTGTGGGGGGCGACGGAATCCTCGCACGCCTGCCGGAAGGCCTCGCCGAGCCGGTCGGCGCGTCGGGCACCGTGCTCCTCGCCGCCGAGGCGCAGCAGGTCGCGCTCGCCCGTGTGCTGCTGAAGGACCCGGGCGCGGTCGTGCTCGATGAGGCCACCGCCGAGGCGGGGTCGGCGGATGCCGGAGTGCTGGACGCCGCCGCGGATGCCGCCGTCCGCGGGCGGACGGCGCTCGTGATCGCGCATCGGCTGAGCCAGGCCGCTCGGGCGGACCGCGTCGTGCTGATGGATGCCGGGCGCGTGGTCGAGGCGGGCTCCCACGCCGAGCTCGTCGCACGGGGCGGGCGCTACGCGCGGCTGTGGGAGGCGTGGCGGGCCGCACCGGGCGACGCGGGCGCGTGAGCCGCACCGCGAGGCATCCCGAGCACGACACAGGCCCCGTCTCCGAGAGGAGGCGGGGCCTGTGTCGTCTGTGCGTCAGTCGATCACTCGACGGGGCTGAGGCTCTTCGCGACGTGCGTGTGGACGGCCTTCAGCCACGACAGCAGGAACTCGGCCGCCGACTCGTCGGTGACCTCGCCGTCGTCGGCGATGAGGCCGTCGCGGAGGTGGATGTACGCCTCGGGCTGCGACAGCTCGGGCGAGGCGAGGAAGGAGAGGATCGAGCGCAGGTGCTGCTGGGCGACGGCCGTGCCGATCGCGCCGATCGAGGCGCCGATGACGGCGGAGGGCTTGCCGGCGAAGCTGTTCTGGCCCCACGGGCGGCTCGCGGTGTCGAGCGCGTTCTTCAGGACGCCGGGGACCGAGCGGTTGTACTCGGGGGTCACGATGACGACGGCGTCGGAGCCCTCGATCGCGGACTTGAACTCGGCGGCCTCGGCGGGGATGGCGCCGTCGCTGTCGTACGAGTAGAACGGCAGGTTCTTGATGGGGATCTCGGTGAGGTTCAGGTCGGCCTGCGGAGCGAGGCGGACGAGGGCGTTCGCGAGGCGACGGTTGATCGACTCGGTCGCGATGGAGCCGATGATGAGGCCGACGTTGTACGTGGTCATGGAGGACGAGCCTTTCGAGAAATCAATTCAGATGCATACACAATACCGCACGGCGACGCACTGAGGCAGTGCCGTGGAGTGAAACCACGGTGACCCGCCGGTGAATTCCCGCGGGCGCGGCCAGTGGGGCTGAAGTCCGCGCGAAGGGCACGCACGCTATCCGCCGCGAGAACGGTCTGCGCTCGAGGTCGGGGGCCTTGGGGGACAGCGGGACGGCGGCCTGCTCGCCGGGCACAGTGTTGGATGTCGACTCGGCGTTCTCGCAGATCCGCACGCTTGCGCGTTCGCTCAAGCGCCCCTGAGAAAGCCGGGAAGCGGCGGGCCGCGCCGGCAGGCTGACCGATCGATTTGTGCGCTGCGGGCTTCTGTTCTAGTCGGTGTATGGCCCCGAAGTCGTTTGAGGCAACTCCGAAAGCTCGTCCAGGTGATCGGGTTGCAGTGATCTCTCCAGCGTTTGCCGCGCCGGCGGTCTCGCGCACGCTGCACGAGCAAGCGATGCGGCGGTTGACCGAAGCCACGGGCCTGATCCCGGTTGAGTACCCGACCACGCGGCAGCTCGGCGCAAGCGCGGAAGCACGTGCCGCCGACGTCACCGCGGCATTCGCGGACTCGAGCATCCGCGCCGTGCTTGCCACGATCGGCGGCGACGACCAACTGACCGTCATCCCGCACATCGATACCGCCGTGCTCGCAACGAACCCGAAGCCATTCCTCGGCTACAGCGACAACACGAACCTGCACAACCTGCTGTGGAACCTCGGCGTACCAAGCTTCTACGGCGGTTCGACCCAGGTACACCTCGGGCCCGGCGCGCACCTCGATGACATCCATGTGCGATCGCTGCGGGCGGCCCTGCTCGACGGCGGCACCCTCAGACTCACCGAACCCGGTGAGTCTGAGGACTTCGGATGGCCGTGGGACGATCCGCGATCCTTGACGGAGTTCGGCAACCGCGAGACCACTGAGCCGTGGACCTGGGGCGGGCCGGACAAGCCTGTGTCAGGCCCCACCTGGGGCGGTTGCATCGAGGTCATCGACCAGATCGCCATCGCTGGACGAATGCCCGACAACGCCGACCTCGAGGGTGCGATCCTCATGCTGGAAACCAGTGAGGAGACGCCGTCCGCGGACGAGGTCAAGCGTTGGGTGCGCGCGCTGGGTGAACGCGGCACCCTCAGCGCCGTTGCCGGTGTGCTCGTCGCCCGGCCACCGGTCAGCAACCTGCACTCACCCGTGCCGCCCGCGCGAGAACGAGCACGCCTGCGCACGGCACAACGGGACGCGATCATCGAGCAGGTCACCGCGTACAACCCCAATGCTGTGATCTGTGTCGGGGTGCCGTTCGGACACACTCGCCCGCAGTGGATCGTCCCGCATGGCGGCACCATCGCGCTCGACGGAGCACACCGCATCGTGACAGCAGACTATGAACACTGAGCAATCCGCTTCCTGCAACATACCGCGCAGGTAGTCGTCTGCCCGCAGTTCGTCGGCGGCGAATCCGGCGGCGCGCTCGATCATCGACACCGGGACGAGGTCGCTTTCGTGACGGCGTCGGCCTTGGTCGTCTCGCTGGCGGGCAGCCCGGCGAGGGGTGGATCCTCGAACCGGATCGGATCCGATCTCCATGAGCTGTTCGGCGTTTGCTCCGACGACGCAAGCGCTCCCGGAAACAGCTGAGCGCCCGTCTAGTCCAGGGGAATCGGTCGGTGGTGCGGGGACCCCGAGAGAGCGTCTGTCGCGCGCGCGCAGAAGTCTGCTAGCTCCGCCCCACGCAGCCGTCGTGGCCAGACTACGACGTGTGGGTCTACCGGGAACATCACGACCGGCGGAAGCGGCCCGCCCTTGTCGGCGATCTCGAGGTGCTCGAACGTGCCGGCAATGGTCGTGGTGGAGCCGATCGAGAAGGAGAGCCCGTCGCCCGCCAGTTGCACCACGAGCCGGGGGCGCCGACCGGAGTAGAGCGCGGCGGCGCCGACCGTCACGACGAGCTGTGCGACGAGACCGTTTGCGGTCGGAATCCGTGCTCCGTGACGGACGCCCCATGCCCGCACAGCGTCGAGGTGCTCGACTCGTACCGTCACCGTCTGCACCAGAGCCGCGGGGAACCGTGTGCGTAGGACGCGAAGGCTGCGCCTCAGCCTCGCCATCGCCATCGCCACCAAGAGCAGCGACACCGCAAGGCCGAAGACCACCGTCACGAGCACCACCCACAGGGTGGCTTCGGGCCCCAGCGAGTCGCTCAGATCGTCGGCCGACGAGAGTAGTACGACGAGCCGCAGGGAGACGGCGACGAACAGGACGACCCCGCCAGCCGCAAGGGCGATCGACATTCTCGACGGCCGCTTTCTCGACCCCATGCGTTCCCTCATTCCCCTGAGTCTCGCAGATCGCCCGCCGCACCCCCGCCAACGCACCGTCGATCAGGAGGAAATCGCACTAAAGCTGTACGAGCAGGGCCGCGCCATCACCGCCACTACAAGCCGCCTCGACACCGGTGACGACAATGCCCGACAGCGACTCATCACGGACGGGTTTCAGCTACGCCCACGTGGCAGCTACGAGCGCCTGCTGCTCCGATGCCACCGCGTTCGCGGAGCACCCGATGTCGCCAGAAGCCTCGCGAACGTCGATCATTCGTCCGACCGGGTTTCAACGGGTGGCAACGGCCCAAAGACCACGTATCCGAGGAGGCCGAGCCACGACACGATGACGACCGACCACATCGCGCCCTGGAACCAGCCGAACAAGCCGCTGTCCGAGACCGCACAACTCGATGCTCCGTAGGACGCCAGTCCGTCCCTAAGCATGAAAACAGGCAACCACCAGGACGCCCCCGCAAGAGCAAAGATCACCAGCAAGAAAAGACGTCGGCCGATCCGAGCACTCCTCATGTAGTGCCAGAAGACGACACCGGAGAATGCGGCTCTGCGCATTCTAGGTGGGGGTGAGGGGGTCAAGTCCGCCGGCGATCAGGAGCATGCGGAGCCGGTAGTTGTCGTAGTTGGTGAAGCCGCGGGCGATCCGGCGGGC